>NZ_JBHIQH010000043.1:0-5801 GCF_042196485.1 Bartonella sp. AD24XZML
TTATCTTACAGCAGTTCAAGGCGCTTATTATCAGAGGGAAATGTTGGCAGCCGAGCAGGAGGGGCGGATAGGGCGTGTTGCTCGTGACCCTTTAATGCAGATACGCGCTTTTTGGGATATTGGGGGTACGGGTGCTAAGGCAGATGCCACAGCGATATGGATAGCGCAATTTGTGGGGCGAGAGATCAGAGTGCTTGATTATTACGAAGCGCAAGGGCAGCCGTTATCCGAACATATCGGTTGGTTGCGTCAGAATGGTTATGAGAAGGCACTGATGGTTCTCCCCCATGATGGTGCGACCAGAGACCGTGTACATAATGTGAGTTTTGAGAGTGCTCTTAAACAGGCAGGGTTTCAAACAAAAGTTATTCCTAATCAAGGAGCTGGTGCTGTCAAAATACGTATAGAAACAGTCCGTCGTGTTTTGTCATCAGTATGGTTTAACGAGGAGACGACGGTAGCAGGGCGTAAGGCACTGAACTGGTATCACGAGAAATGGGATGAGAAGCGCAATATAGGTTTGGGGGCAGAACATGATTGGTCCAGTCATGGTGCAGATGCCTTTGGATTGATGTGCATTTCATACCAACCACCAAAAGAAATAGTAAAGAGACCAGCTTATAGCGGTAGAGAAACTTATGAAAGTACGTCATGGATGGCAGAATGATGGATGATGAAGAGCATTTAGAGAAAGAAAGTAACGCATCAGATCTGTCGACAGAAGGTTTGTTTCGCAAGCTTGTGGGTTGGTACAAAGAAGATGTTGAGCATGTGAACAAATGGCGTGAACATGCAAGGGAGGATTTTCAATTTTACAATGGTGATCAGTGGAATGATCAAGATTTAGCGGCTTTAAAAGAGCAACGTCGCCCCGTTATGACGTTTAACCGTATTGCACCATTGGTTAATGCTGTAGTTGGTTCAGAGCGTAACAATAAACGAGAGGTGCAATTCATTCCCCGTCAAATAGGCAAGGCATTGCCAAGTGAATTGCTTACAGGAGCAGCAGAATGGTTTAGAGATGTAGCGCATGCGGAATATGCGGATAGTGATGCTTTCCAAGACGCTGTCATCTGCGGCATGGGGTGGACCGATACGCGGCTTGATTATGAGAACAGTATAGATGGTGAACCGGTTATTACGCGTTTAGACCCTCTAAAGATGGTTTGGGATAGCGCGGCAGTGCAACCGAATTTAACCGATGCACAACGCATGTGGTATGTCGACCGCAAGCCTTTGGAAGTAGCCAAGCAGATGTNTATGTCGACCGCAAGCCTTTGGAAGTAGCCAAGCAGATGTTTCCCAAAGCCCATTGGACAGAGCTGAGTGCAGATTGGGCAAGGGATGGGAGCTCTCATGAAGGTGTTCACCATAATGATCTTGATTATTACAGTGATGAGAAGGGTATTGATGTTGAAAACGGTCGTCGGATGGTTACGCTTGTTGAATGCCGTTGGTTTGAAAGCGAGCGATATTATAAGGCGCCCGATTTAGAAACGGGTGAATTGCGTGATTATAGCGAAGAGGAATTTAAGCAATTACAGTGCATGATGCCCGATATTCAAGGAGCAGCTTTCAATAAAAAGGTTGTTAAACGCGCTTTTTTAGGGAGGAAATTGCTTGAATCGCCTGATCAACCTTTGGTTCCAGCGGGTCAATTGGGTTGGGAGTGTATCACGGGGTATTTTGACAAGATAGAACGGCAATTTTATGGAGTTGTAAGACCGACAAAAGACCCACAACGGTGGGCAAATAAATATTTTAGTCAAGTCATGCATATTCTCAACAGCCAATCTAAAGGTGGAATTATTGTTGAAGAGGGAGCGTTTAAGGATATCAGACAAGCTATGAAGGATTGGGCGCGCGCCGATGCTATCATAGTCGCTGAAGACAAAGCCTTTGCGGAAGGTAAAATACAGCCCAAACCCGCCGCCCAATTTCCACAGGGCTTTTTCCAACTGTTTAATGAAGCCAAGGAAGCGATTAATCAAGTTACGGGTTTATCGCCTGAGTTTATCGGGACGAGAGAAGTCTCACAAGCAGGGATTTTAGAGGCACAACGGCGTCAATCTAGTCTTAACCTGCTTGCTTGTCTGTTTGATGGCTTGCGTTTGTATCGCAAGCGGCAAGGTAAGATTATTTTACACCTTATACAGAATTATTTGTCTGATGGTCGCTTGGTGCGGATATCGGGTGAGGAGAATGCGCAATATATTCCCTTAACACGTGAAGCGGTGATGAGTGTAGATTACGATATTGTGGTGGATGATGCGCCAACCAGCCCGAATGAGAAAGAGCGGACCTTTGGTATTATCACGCAATTATTACCGTTGCTTCAAAATGCCGTAACACCGGATATCATGCTTGATTTGCTTCGTTATTCACCCTTGCCTGCGTCATTACTCAATCGTGTGAGTGAGAAGATGCAACAGCAGCAAATGGCACAACAAGCCCAACAACAGCAAATGGATCCGGAACAAGAAATGAAGTTGCAAGAAAAGCAGCAGGATATTGCGACTAAAAGCCAGATGCAACAGATGGATTTGCAACAAAAGCAGATTGAATTGTTCATGCGTCAAAAGAGAGCAGAATTGGAAGCCGAAATGATGCAACAGAGGCATGACATTGAACGTCAGAAGCTTCTCAATGAACAAGCACACAATCAGATTATGCGAGAGAGAATAGCATTGCACAGAGGCATGCATATTTGAGAGAGGTGAAAGAATGAATGCAGAAATGAACGAAGCTATGAATGAAGATTACAGGGTTGGAGCACCGGTATTTGATGATGAGAGCTCTTTTGAGAGTGATTATGAGGTCGAGACGGTTGAGAGCAATGATGCGACACCTCCAGAACCGGTTGCAGAGCCCGTTGAAAAGCCTTCAGAAATCGTTCCTATAGATCGGCAACGTGCAGAACAACAAGCTCAACAAGCCCGTGAAGCGCTTGTCAAGTTTTATGAACCTCAATCTCAGCCACCAATGGTTGAAGGAGAAGGTGCGCCCCCAGACCTACGTGAGGACCCAATTAGCGTATTAACGTGGATGTTAGATAAGATTCAAAAGCAAGATGCGTATATTCGTGCACAACAAGATGTTCAAAGGCAAGCCATTGAAACCCACGAATTTAATGGACATTTGAACCAGTTTTTAGAAAGTTCTGTTACATCAATCAAAGATAAATACAGTGATTTTGATGCGGCGGCAGATTTTCTTTATGAGACGCGTGCAAAGCAATTAAGTGCTTGGTCATCTGTTTATCCGACTTATGCGCAACGGAGCACGATAGATGCGATTATAGGGGATGAATTGCGTACGATTGTAGCGACTTGCGCCCAAAAGGGGGGTAATCCAGCAGAAGAGCTTTATAGGATAGCGCAAAACCTTGGTTATCAGAACCAAGCAGTGCAAGCCAATAATCAAGTTGCAGCGCTTCAAAGCCGGCAGAATTCTGCGAGAACCTTAACAGCATCTGGTGGAGGAGGGAGTACTGGACCAATAACTTTAGAAGCTATTGGCAATATGTCTGATAAAGAATTTGGAGAATGGTATAGCAATCCTAAAAATCAAATCATTTTTGATAAGTTAATGGGGCGCGATGGCTGATTATAGTCTAGGCGCATAACGTAATCCGCTTTTGATGCGGGTTTTTGCCGGCTTTAAGCCGGTTTTTTTATAGCAAAGAAAGGCAAAATAAATGGCAACAACACGTATACCTATTAATGATGCTCAAGCGGTGAAAGCTTGGTCAAAGAGATTAAATTATGAAGCGTCCAAAGCGCTTGATATTGAACCGTTAATGGGAGAAGGCTCCAATAGTATCATTCAAGTCAAAAATGAACTTAGGAAAGAAGGTGGAGATTGTGTTACATTTAGCTTACGTGCACAGATTATGGGGCGTGGTGTAAGCGAGGGTGAAACGCTTAAAGGTAATGAAGAAGCTCTTCAGTTTCTTCATGACAAATTATATATCAATGAACTTAATCATGCAGTTTCGACGAAGAACAAAGGTACAATTGATCAACAACGTATTTTGTTTAGTTTACGCGACGAAGCACACAAGTCATTGGTTGATTGGTATGCGGACCGTTTAAGTTTGATGTTTTTTACGCAAGTGTGTGGGTACACAGCACCTACAATGAAATTTGAAGGGCGTGAGATTGAACTTGATGAATTGTATTATGGTTTTAATGCACCATTGGCACCAAGTAGTAAGCGTATTGTACGACCAGAAGCCAAAACGAAAGATGAAGACGTAAAAGAGCTGGCAAAACACGGTTTTAGTCTTAAGTTGATTGATGAAGCTGTTAAAGTTGCAAAGTTGGCTAACCCCAAAATCAGACCAGTACGTGTTGGTGGTTCCAATGTTTACGTCATGTATCTTCATCCCATACAAGTTATGCAATTGCGTACCAATACAGATACTGGTCAGTGGCTTGACATACAAAAGGCGGCTTATTCAGGTTCGCGTGCGAAGAATCCGATCTTTGATGGTTCATTAGGCATGTATAACGGTGTGATTTTACGTGAATCGGAACATGTGACGCATGGTGTAAAATCCGATGGTACCGTTGAAGAAAATGTACGACGTGCTGTTTTACTGGGTGCACAAAGTGCGATGCTTGCCTTTGGAGCAGAAAATCAAGATACGCGCTATAAATTGGTTGAAGAGCTTGATGATTATCAACGGGTATATGGGGTTGCAGCGAAAACAATCCTAGGGATGAAGAAAACGCGTTTCCAAATGCCTGGAAGAGGACAACATGCGCAAGATTTTGGAACAGTTGTTGTTTCAACTTGTACAGGTGAAAAGCCTTCTTAAATTCATGGAAAGGAAATAAAACATGGCAGAAGGATTACCACAGCCCCTACAAGGGAGAAACTTGGTTACGCAACAAGTGAGTTTTTTTCGCTTGAACATATCGCATAAAGAGAAGCGTCTTACACGAAAAATCGGCATTTTGCCTCGTGGTGCTTTGATCACTTCAATTAAAGCGTTCGTTAAGACGGCATTTTCAGAAGCAAAGTTGAAGATTGGCAGCACCTATGGCGGCAATGAGTTTGGCGAAAAAGATATCAAAGCCCAAAATACGCAAGATTTTACACCAACAGACCAAAAGGTTTTTACTCCAGAGGATAAAGAAATGACCCTTTATGCAACACGAGATAAAACCACAGATGCTGGTGAGTGCGTTGTGGTTGTGCAATTTGTGACAAATCATTGAGGGGACAAGACATGGCAGATTATTTACCACAGCCCTTGCAAGGGAGAAATCTTCATACGCAGCAGGTAAGCTTTTTGCGTCTTAATTTTAGCTATGAAGATAAAGAAAAGGTGATGAAGATAGGTACCCTCCCTCGTGGTGCTTTGATTACTTCAATTAAAGTGTATGTCAAGACAGCATTTTCGGACACGAAGGTTAAAATAGGCAGCACTGCTGGAGGGACTGAGTTTGGTGAAGCAGAAATCAAACAGCAGGCAGTCAAAGAAGTTAAGCCAACCAATCAAAAGGAATTTGTTCCTTATGATGAAGAACTTACTCTCTATGCCAAAGCGGACAAAACGGTACAAGCAGGTCAAGCAAGTATAGTCGTTGAATTCGTGACCAATTGTTAAGAGAAGTCTAATGACGCGTCATTATATTCGGGTTAAGACGGGGGGACCAATACCGGCAAAACAGGATGTTTATCGTCATAAAAGAACGCTTTCGCACCTTGTGTCGGTCATTCAAGATGAGATTGATGATATTACGGATGAGTATGTAGCACAAATCCAAGAAAGTATTTTTGCTGCTATTCGT
>NZ_JBHIQH010000044.1:0-1171 GCF_042196485.1 Bartonella sp. AD24XZML
AGATTCAATATAGCCACCAAGTTGACCAGCTTTAACATCACCAAAATCTCTTAACGCCTTAATGCGATAAAGTTTCTTACCTTCGCGAAGAATTGTTTGATTGGTGAGTTGATATTTTGGAGAAGTTTCTTGATTTGTAACTGTAGCTTTCATGCTAATTATCCTATTTTAAAGGTTTCAATTGACACCCCATAAGAGGCGCCGGGTGTTTGAAACCACGGTAATAGGCCCGTCGTTACACTTTCCCCTAAAAGGGTATTGTATAGTATAACCACACCCGGCAAAATTGTTATATGCCAATAACAGCACAAAAGAAAGCCAGTATATTTACGTAGGAAAGGCTATTTCGTTGCCTACCCGCCTATTATCAAGTGGGTTTCAATCACTTGCCAACCTTAATAAACGACCTTTTCTTTAAAGTCAATACGTATTTTTTATTTTTTTCACTTTTTTTCATTTTGATACCTACCTAGTTGAATATCAAGTGCTTTTAAATTTTACTTTTGGTTTTTAGTATAAAAATGTAGTGCGTAAATGGACATGTTTATTAAACTGCGTGTATGCAACATGAGAAAGAATGAATAAACTAAAAAAAAGTACCAAAAAACGATATCTAAATACCAAAATACAGTATAACTATTTGGAAAAATTAAAACGACAAGTGCTAAACTTATTAGCTTTAAAAGTCTGTGCATATAATGTTGTAAATCACGTGTTAATGTCTTCCAACCTGTTGTATCATCATCTTTATATTTTGGATTGTTCTGCAACTCAAAAGGAATATGAGAATTGCATAAAATTACAAAAATATTTGTTATTATTATCAAACCAAAAGATGCAAATATCAAAATACCTTGGATAAAATAGGGATTTTTTTTAATTCCTAAAAAGCATAAAAATATAAAAATTATAATACCAAACAAGGCTCTTAGCTGCTTATCTGTAAACATATTTATTTCCTGCGGTTTTTGATAATTTTTTGATCTCTTTATTGATCTCATCTATAAGAGGTTCGTAATTGAGAACGCTTTTCGGAATACCACCCCCATATATCCACGCTTTCACTTGCGCCTTGGTACTGTAATCAACTTTCTCAGGCATCTCATGATACTGACCACCGTCAAATTCTTCATATTCTCTTGTACCATCATCATATTCGTAAAGATTGTAA
>NZ_JBHIQH010000045.1:0-68076 GCF_042196485.1 Bartonella sp. AD24XZML
TTATAAGAAAAATTTTTTGTTATGTACAATTGCTGGAACTTTGATTTTTTCTCATTTCGGTTCAACTTATGCAAATACATCAGCTCCTACAATGGTTATGGCTCGTGCGGATAAAGCAGGAGAAGAAAAAACCTTTAATAACGTTTTTATCCGCAGCGCATATACAACAGTGGTTGCTGATGACAAAGCCTTTATCACCATTACAAATTCAACAATGCGTTCAGACTCAAATTTATTTACCGCAACAACAGGTGGGCGTATTCATGCTAAAAAAACTGTAGGAAAATCAAATTCCCGTGGTTTAGAAATTTCAAACGGCATCATCCATATTGAAGATTCAATCATAAATGTTTCCGGACATCACAAAAGTCGTGGTATCCTTTTTGATTACATCCCAAGTTCCCAAGTAAAAGAGGGCGAAAAAGTTATCAATAAAGCAATTCTTACCAACACAAAACTTCTTGTTGAAAATGGTATTGGTATTCTAGGACCAGATTATGCAAAATCTGTTGCTGAGGTAGAACTTAAAAGTTCAGAAATTCGTTCTGATATATTATTAAAAAATAAAATCCCAGAAAACTCAAAAGATATCGATCCTCGCACTTTTATATTAAGCGCTGACAATTCGATTATAGAAGGACGAGCAAAGACTTTACCTCAAAATACAACGATTTTTACTCTCAACAATAACAGCAAGTGGTCCCTAAAGATTAGTCAATTTGAAGTAGACAAAGAATTTGACAGCTCTAAAGGATACTTGCTCACTGATATTAAACAACGTGCACAGTCTATTGTCTCAGTATTGAACCTTAATAATAGTTCTATTATATTTAATGCGCCGCATAAACTAGCAGACAATCAGTATCAAACCTTGCATGTGGGAAAACAGCCAACAGCTGAAGCTGCGAAAACAGAGCAAAACAGAAGCTCTGATGCAACAACGGTTTACAATGCATTGGGCAACGCAAGGATTTACTTTAATACCGAATGGAGTAATGGTCTTGTAAAAGAACAACAAAAAACTGACCGTGTTCTCGTTCATGGTAATGTCTCAGGCACCACAACGATCTATTTCAACAATCTTTCAAAGCGTGCAAAACCATTCGATAATGATGAAGTTTCAATTCCTTTGAATGCGCGTGGTCTCTCACTTGTTCAGGTGTCTGGAAAAGCAGAGGAAGCCGCCTTCACGCTGGCAAATGGCTACACTACAATGGATGAATTGCCCTATAAATATGTATTAAATGGCTATGGACCAACATCCAGCCGTGGGAGAGCTGACAAACAGCAAAGTCTCTTGCAAGAAAGTGAAGAGTTTTGGGATTTCCGTCTACAAAATGCAACTCTTGATGATGAAGGAAAAATCAAAGCTCTTGTTCCTCAAATGGCAAGCTATTTGGTTATGCATAATGCAATATTCTCCTCTGGCTTGGCTGATATAAACAATCAAAATACACTGTTAGATAATATGCACTCAACAGTTTTTGGATTAGAAGGTCATAAACAAAAAGGGATATTTTTATCGACTTATGGCAACAAGATGACGTTATCTTCCAGCCGTAGTCCATTGGAATATGGTTATGGTGCTAATGTTCACTATGCTGCTATACAAGCAGGCATGACATTAACAACGTTAGAAAATCAAAATATAACCGCGAATCTTGGTCTTTTAGGCACATATGGAAAGCTCGCTTTTACGCCAAAGGACATGGAAGGTTCTGACAAAAGCATACTAGATAAATGGTCCTTTACGGCATATGGGAATCTCCACCATGACAATGGTCTCTATATTAATGCACTTTTCTCCTACGGCATTTTAAACGGACATATTACAACAGCCCTTATCGGCAACACCACAGAATTAAACAATACGGATACATTAAATATATCAGCTACCGTTGGACAAAAACTAGCAACTGGTGTTGAAGGGGTGTCTTTTGAACCACAAGCACAACTTATTTATCAACATATTGCCTTTGGCACTCTTTCAGATATTGATGGCTTCCAAGTTAATATAAAGCCCCCTCATCAATGGTTGGTCCGTATTGGAGGGCGTTTAACAAAAACAATACTTCCTATTGAAAAAGATCGTTTTCTTTCTTTTTATGGTAAATTGAATGTCATCAAAGCTTTTGGTGAGGAGCGCACTATCGATGTTATGGAATCTTTCCATCTCGATTCTATGGGCTCTTCCCTTGAAGGTGGACTTGGCATTAACGCGCAGCTTTCTAAAAATATTGCACTTCATGCTGACGTTAATTACCAACATAAACTTCAAAAAGCTGGGTTCTCTGGAATTAATTTTTCCGGAGGAATGCGTTATCGCTTTTAGAAATCTTAGCTCTCTATTTTGACGCATAAGCAGCGCTGAGATGAAAACAGTGCTGCTTAACTACATTACAAAAAACCGTAATGTGTCAAAAAGTGGTTCATTTTTAGCAAAACAAAGAAAATATCTTAAGGAACATCTCTATGCATAAGAATCTTTTGTTATGTACAGCCGCTTGTGCTTTATTTTTTTCTTCTTTTAACTTCACATCTACCAGCACCGCCTCTGCTCTAAGCCCCCAGGAACGCCATGCCATTGATTTAATAAACACACCAACACAAGCAGAAAAAAATCTTGAAAAGATAGCCTCTGGCGCCATGATGGAAGATAATTCGCACTTCAACCAAGCACTTGAAAATCATATGGATCGTGTAAGAAATACGATTAACAGCTCTTTTGCAGGTGCAGGTCGTTATAGTTCTGGTACACATATAAACGTGGTGAACCGCGAAATGGATAATATACGCACCCAAGCCATGGCAAACAAACACCATCTGGATATGCAACATATGATGAAAGCCAGAGCATACCTTGAACAATTACGTCAGAACCGATTAAAAACAAGAGAAAATTTATTACGTGGCTACGACAAAGCAGTTTCCGATGCCGTGCAAGCAGCAAAAATCCTTGATGCTGATAATCAACAGCGTGTTAATACCGCACGCCAACAATCGGTGAGCCAAGACAATCATAATTGGTTTGAACTGCAAAATAAAGCAGAAATATTACATAAAGCAGCACAAGTGGATAGTGCTTTACAAGGACAAAACAAGGAACTTTCCAATACTTTACGCAAAGCAGTAGCAGTATTAGAGACTTTGAACAACGATGGAATAACCAACGTGAAGAAAAAAGGAGAGACAACCTCTCCTGCATCTGAAAAGAATAAACAACCTCTTATTGACTCCAGCACAAGACAAAGACGCGCTAGTGATAAATTACCACCCGCTCATGTTCCTGCCCAACACAAGGACAGTTCATTCACAAGAACAGATCATGGAATGAGACAGCCTAAAATAAATGAAAATTCGCAATCTGATATTGATCCCCAAACAAACACCACTTCCTCAGCATCAAAAACAACTCTTAATACATCAGCAAAAGCGCATATGAATTTGCTCCCAAAGGTTGGAAATACTGCTACCGCGGCTACAGAGAGCACCTCTAAACTTACAGATGATGATAAAGCAACTGAAACTTCTACTTCTCTTAATGGGACAGCAAAAAGAACAATTCTTACACCACAAGAAGAAAGCTCTTTAGTCATGCCTATCGCGATGTTTGCTGTTGGGTTTAGTGATGTCAACAATCAAAATATCTTGTTAGACAATATGCAAATAACAATGTTTGAGCCCAAAGATCATCCAGAAAGAGGCGTTTTCTTATCCTCTTATGGCAATAAAAGCACGTTTTCTTCCAAGGTTCAAGCAGAACAAGATGGTGTTCAAGCAGATATTCGCTATGCTGCATTGCAAGCAGGAGCAACATTAATAGCGCTAAAAGATCAAAATATCAGCAGCAACTTTGGTCTTTTCGGAACATATGGGAAATTATCTTTTACTCCTAAAAACAAGGAGAGCTTTCAAAAAAATATGTTTGATAAATGGTCACTCACCGCATATGGAAATATTCAGCATGACAGTGGCATCTATGCAAGTGCATTTCTCTCTTATGGAATTTTCAAAGAAAATCACGCTACAGCTCTCATTAAACATACCTCAAAAGTGAAGAATAGTAAAACATTAGGAGCCGCTGCAACTGTTGGTCAAAAACTGTCAACCAGTTTGGAAGGTGTAATCCTAGAACCACAAGCACAACTTGTTTATCAACGTCTCATGCTTGGTTCTTTATCAGATAGGAGCTCTTTCTCAGATGACGATAACTCTAAAATAGACATAAGCAAACCTCATCAATGGTTGCTCCGTATTGGTGGACGTTTGACACAAAACAAAGGACATGCCCTTTCCTTCTACGGAAAACTGAACATGATCAAAACTTTTAGTGAAAACTTTTCGCTTGCTGCTATGGGATCTTTAATCGAAGGTGGTTTTGGTATTCAGGCGCACTTATCGCAAAATATAGAGCTTCATAGTGATATCAGCTATCAACATAAATTCAAAAAAGCTGGCATCTCTGCAATAAATATTGCCGCTGGAATGCGCTATCACTTTTAAAAATACTTGTATCCCTTATCTTGAAATACAAAGAGATCTCATTATGTTTCGTTTTGTCTCTTACAAAAGAGACATAATGAGGCCAAAGTTTTATTTTTTATGAGAGAGGGGAGAAATATTTTAGGAATACATCCATATGAAAAAAAGCTTCTTACTATACACAGTTTCTGGAGTTCTGTTTTGTTCTTCCACCAGTATGTCTTATGCTATTCATAGTACAAATCCATCAACAACGATAGATTCTTCTTCTCTACAACCTGCTCGTGTCAAGTCACAAATAAATCTATCCGGAGTTTTTGATCCGTATAAAGATCCATATGATGGAATCGGGCAAATTATGCCATCATATTCATATCCACCTTCAACATCTAGCTCTACAAGAACAATCATAACCCTTCCTCCTACAGGGAATGAAACTACAACGCCTACTTCTACAAGCACTCTACCTCCCAAAACACAACTTGAAGGAAATTCAGCTGGAAATATAATTTCTTCTTCAAAACAAAACTCTGATCTTGGTCAAGGAAGTACACAAACACCAAAGACTAAAGTTACAGAAGGTGTACAATCTAACCCTACAACACAAAACACTCTTACACAATCTCTAACGACAGAAATAGCTTCAACAACAGGAATGAAAGCAAAATCTAGAAGACGTTCAGGGGCGCCCTCCTCTTCTGCAGACTCTTCCAGCGAAAAAACACTATCGAATTCTGCTGTGTCTTCACAGCCAGAACCTACACAACCTTCACCGAATTTACAACCAACACTTACAAAGTCTGAACCTACAAGCACGGAACCTACAAAACCAACAACAGAGCAAATACCAACATCTAATGAACCAGAACTCGCACAACCAATATCTTTAAGAGTAGAAACTGAAAAACCAGCATTACTGGTACCACCAAAATCTGCAAAACCAGCGCCAGTGCAATCTTCATATGCACAAAAAATATCTGAAAAATCAGAGATTGAAAAAACAATATCACCAATAAAACAACCTGAAAAGTCTACACAAATTGAGGATATAAGCGCTGGAGTTGAAGCTAAAAACGGTGAGATCATAACGCTACATAATAAAAAAATTCAAGACAATAGTTTTGCTGTACATGCAGAGGGAAATAATTCAAAAGTCAATATGATAGGGGGAACAGTTGATGCGCGTTTTGTTGCACTAAGCGTATCAGATGGTGGAGAAATTGATGCTACAGGCATTACTGTAACAGCAGAAACAGCTGGTTTGGTAAACATGGAGGGCACAATCAAACTTAAGGATTCAAGCGTCCATGTCACGGGAAATTATGAAGCAGACGGTATTATTTTCCGCAACAATCCGTATAATGCCCCTAGAAAACGATATACACACAATGCTGAAAGGAACACCAATGCCGTTCAAGAACAAGATGTAGCCAATATTGCTGATAAAGTAACCTTAGAGAATACAAAGCTTTTCGTTGAACATGGTAACGGTATCAACCTTTATGGAACAGGCGTAAACGGGGAAGTCAACCTTAAAAATTCAGAAGCTCATGCCGATATTTTATTAAAAAATATCAAGAACGAAAGTGCCTCCACAAATACCATTACATTAGTTGCAGACCACTCTTCTTTAGAAGGTCGGGTAAGAACTTCTAAAGATAATAGAACAGTTTTTGATCTAAAAGAGAGGACGAAATGGCTTGTAAAGGCTAATAAAAATGCCACAAATAATGATAATATTTTAAATGACTATAGACAGTTTGGTGTTGATGAAAAATCATACTCTAATCTTTCTGAATTGCACCTTACAAACAGTGCCATTATGTTTGACAAGCCAATTGAGGGACATTATCAAACTCTGTTTATAGGACCTAATCTTTCGCAAGAAGACGAAACAACTCACACAGCAGCGGTTTATAGTACAGCCGGTCTTGCAGAGATTTATGTAAACACTCAATGGAATAAACATTCTCCTATCACGGAACAACAAACTGATCGCATTGTGATTAATGGTGATGTCTCAGGAAGTACTGTTGTTCACATCAATCTCCAAACCGATAGCTCTGCTGTTTGGGAAGAGAAGATGGCTTCACTTCCTTTAGAGACACATGGGATTTCAATCATTCAAGTTTCCGGACAAGCGAATGAAAATTCCTTCACGTTAGCAGGAAACTATATGACAATAGGGAAACAACCTTATAAATATGTACTCACAGGCTATAAGCCTGGAACATCTCATGAGAGCCAAAATCTTTTTGGCAAGAAGAATAGTGATTTCTGGGATTTCCGCTTACAAAATGCCTACATTGATAAGGATAAAAAAGTTCGAGCCCTTTTACCACAGGTAGCAAACTATTTAACCATATCTAATACTTTATTTTCTGCTGGATTTACTGATGTAAACAATCAAAACACGTTGTTAGACAATATGCGAACAACAGTATTTGGGGCAAAAGACAATAAAAAGAATGGTATCTTTTTCTCTTCCTACGGCGAGAAGGTCACCCTATCTTCCAACCGCGATCCACTGCACTATGGTTATGGTGCTGATGTAAACTATACTGCCTTACAATTAGGGGGCATATTAGCCGCCTTAGAAAGCAAAGACATAAGCGCACATTTTGGTCTTTTAGGAACGTACGGAAAGATTGCCTTTACGCCAAAAGAGATGCAAGATTCTGAAAAGACAACGCTTGATAAATGGTCACTTACCGCTTATAGCGGCATCCAGCATAGCAATGGTATATATGTCAACGCTCTTCTTTCTTACGGAACCTTAAAAGGAAATATTACCACAGCTCTTGTTGGGAATGCCGCAAAATTGGATGGTACCGAGATGCTTAATATATCTGCAACCATTGGTCAGAAATTAGCAACCGATACAAAAGGGCTTGTCTTTGAACCACAAGCTCAATTCATTTATCAAAATCTCATGTTTGATATTTTCTCAGATACCAATGGCTTAAAAGTAGACATGGGCAATCCACATCAATGGTTGATCCGTTTTGGTGGACGTTTAACAAAAACGATAATGGCTGTTGAAGAAAACAAAGCTGTTTCCTTCTATGGTAAAATGAATGTTATCAGAACTTTTGGCGATGGTAAAACAATAAAAATTGCTGATACCTTTCATGTTGATCCTACCGGCTCTTCAGTTGAGGGAGGCGTGGGGGTGAATGCATATCTTTCTCAAAATATCGTACTAAACGCCGATATCAGCTATCGGCAAAAACTGCAAAAAGCCGGTGTATCTGGCACCAATTTGTCTGGCGGAATACGTTATCGTTTCTAAAGCAGAAGTTAATTTTAACTTAAATAAAAAAGGCAGCACAAAGTGCTGCTTTTTTATTTAAATTTATATATTTTTTTAAATTCTCAACAATCATTATCACATCAAAGAAGATTTTGACTTATAATATTTCTTTTGCATATTGAATAAAAAACTGAATACCATAACATTCTCTCATCAAAATACCCCATGCATAAAATTTTATGTCTTATATTATCACCACACCTCAAGCGATGATATTTTTACAGCACAACAGAATAAGCATTCATGCGGATTTTAAAAAGTCAGCCCCTTCTTCGCTGTGGACGCTCCATTTATTTTAGATGATGTACATTTAATATACCTGCTATAAAGACTAGTATCTGGTATAAATTCTTAAAGGCATGTTTTTCCTCTAAAATCTCAATGCTACAGCAGCTCAATTATAAGACAAGATATTGATTTATAAAGATAATTCATTGTTTTCCATGTTAAATGAGAATCCAGAATATCGTCAGATTCTTTCATTTCAGACCTGTTCCATGTTGAATCAACAAAAACCATATCTCTTACAAGTGACAAGGGGGAAGAGCCATAGGGATAAAAAACTATTAAGAAAGGATTGAAAATGCCTCTAATGAACTATCTCAAGTGCCAAGGGCTGGAACAACATTGGGAGCAAACAAAGAATATGACAGTGTTGAAAAATATAACAATATCAACTTGCTCTTTTATTAAGTATAAAGATGGTCGTACCCTATAGATTTTATATTATTTCCATGAGAACTTTCTTATTATACCATTCACAAGCGCCGTTGCATCAAAGATGTCGTTGCGCCACCCCACAAACACCATCACGAAATAGACTTGAGAGCTTAGATATCTCTTTAAAACAAGGGCGTGAATTAGGAATAACAAATCCATTCTATTTTGAGTATTTTGTCGTGCATGAAGGACATGCACCCAGTAAAACACACAATAAAAAAAGCGTAAAACAATGCGTAATCTTCATTATTTAACAGATAGTGCTTTAGATACTTTTGAAAGACATAAAGCTAAATTAAAGGACGACGGTACAGAGAGACGCTGATTTCTACCCCTTTATTCTTTCCCAATGAGATTGCCTCCCCATTTCAAATATTACGCCAATAAAGGTATACGCAATATACTCGCTCAAATCTGGATGCTCTCTCAATCTGGCATACAAAAACTAAAACAACAGAATGAAATAATAAACCGCTTTAATTTTTGTCTCAAGCATATAGATTTAAACAACTAACCGCGTCATATCACCACACTTCAAAGGACAGTATTCCATGAGGCTGATAGGCAATATTCATCACATACTCTTCATCTTTCATGCTTTTTGCTGACTTGGTGGTTATGGCAGAGTGAACGCACCCGATCCCATCCCGAACTCGGCCGTGAAACACTCCAGCGCTGATAGTACTTTGCCTTAAGAAACGGAAGAATAAGTCGCCGCTAGGTCTGCTAAATGCATGCAAAAGACTCAATGTATAAACCTTACATTACCACACCCCCAAGGAAGCTGTTTTTAAGGCATCACAGGCTGGTCTAAATATTCTCTTGATCGCCTCCCCCTAAACTAAAAAATGAAGCTCCCTATTAACTCAGTCTGCAAACAATGCTCTGTAAATAATCCGCCTTCTCTGAGTTCTCTTCCAGCCAGCTTCTCACCGCATGCGGTTCACATCACGACACCTTAAAAGACATTGTTTTAAGAACAGCGTTTTACAGTACATCAGGATAATAATTTAAATACCAAAATGCGCTTAAAACAAGTCTACTCACTAAACGCACTATTTATCCAAATCAACTGCCCTACCTAATCATTGTCATTACTTAGAACAGCCCGTATTAATCAGATTTGAATTTATTCCTCTATTTCTTTTGCACGTCCAGATAGCTGTATAGCTCTAAAAAGATCATTAACTGCATTTAAATGTGTTTGAAGTAATTCACTATTACGCTGTAATTTTTCTTGTAAATCAGACAACAAACTTTCAACCTCATGCTCAATATCTTGATTCATATAGCGCTTCACATCACTCATGGATTTATTAAGATCACGCAAACCACGTATTTTACGCAAATTTATTTCTTCGTAATCTGGAACACCACTACTCTCTAGCATATTGCTTTCATAATCAACAACTTGAGCTAATCCTTTAACAGCAGCAACAAATTTTGTCATCGCCCAATCACGATCAATAAGGTTGTTATCAAGAACTTTTGCTTTTGCCGCAAAACTATCATCACCATATTGCACTACAGACATTTTTACTTCCCCTTCAACACTATTGTTCAATCTTACTTTCAAATGAGGGAGATTAAACAGGTTCTCTTCAATGCTGATACACTCAACCAAGCTCGTGGTGCAAACATTGCTCAAACAACAGCACGACAATCCTTCAAAGCGTATACCACTTCAACTTTCAACGCGTTCTCTCAAATATTTTTCTTGCTTTGCTCCAAAACCATCATTGCGGCTATACTAATCCATAAAAACGCTATAAACTTAAACCTTACAGCAATATCAAAACTTCCATATTTGCTCTGTCTATTTCGCCTTACCGATTTTATCACGAGCTCATCTTCAACAGAAAATAACAATGCTCTCACGAGAACTTCAGCCACAAAAACTACCTGCCGACAAAAAAACGCAGCCTATCTTGCAGCATATTAAAGACTTAAGCCCATGAAAAATTTCAGCATTTTACCGATAGCAGCATTTTACCCTCCATAACCTTATGGCTCTCTCTGCACTAAAACCTGTATACCTTCTGGCGCCCCATAAGATGGCACCAGACAAGACCAGTTCGCACCCATTCAAAAGGATACCCCCTCTCCCATGCTCTTTCTGCACACATGCAGTATTTCGCATAAAACACAAAAAGAATGCTCTTTTGAACAGATCAGCCACACAGCAATATAAAAAGACATCTTAAAATAGCTAAACAGCCATCAATCTTCCTTTTTTAAATTATCATTCGCTTTTCTTTGCAATGAACGACTATATAAGATTTTTTGAACCTTTTCAAGAGTTTCTTAGCCAATCAGTTCGATACGTCTTCAATCGCATATTCACGCGCTTGTTTTAAAGAAATATCTCTTAAGTGCACCCAAGCCTATTTCGCGCCGCGGCCCATAAATGCATGAATGATATAATGATAAATCTCCCATGACATGTATAAAATCCATTGAGCATTTTCCATCTTTACGCTTAATAAAAGAAACAAGCCAGCACCATCATATATTTTGCTACCCCCTTATGTTCTGATACTCTTGACACTTGAGACGGTTCATAAAAGCATGCCTTTCTTGTACAATTTCTCTGCACATAGGAGCTCCCTTCTTGTAACTGCAAAAGACATTGTTTTAGTTAATTCACCGCGAAACAGATTTGGAATGAAAAAAATTCCAATATTCAGGGCTCTAATTCAAGTTGAATAACAATAGATTATCATTATAAATCAAAATATTATCCAATGCATAATGCTTAACGCTCCCCCCATTGATATTTTCAGAATTTTCACAGCATCTTCTTACAGATTATTTCATTCCATAACACAGTTTGCTCTTAATATCGCGACTTTACCTGCGCTACTAGTATAAAAACAGAGAAACAATCATTTTATAATCAAGGTACAATTTTTGTTTACGATCTTTCTCTCGTTTTCAACCTTTTAAATGCGGCTCTTCTCTTTCATAATCATCACATTTCAAATCTATTCCATGTTGAATAAATTAAAATCACTTGCTTGCACATCACAAACAACGCCCTGATGTGTTGATAAAATACGCTGAAAGAAAAAGTCCTCTTATGAACCTTAGCAAATGCCAAGAACTATAATAAACATTGGAAGCAAGCGTACGATGATCGTGACTTGCTCTTTCATAAGTATAAAGATGATAGCATTTTATAGATTTTTATATTATTCAAAGTTTATATTATTTCACGAGAGCTTTACTGTTATACTATTCACATTTACCGTTATACCATTTACGAGTGTCATCGTAAAATGTCTTTCGTGTGCGTTGAGAGATATTTCTCTAAAACAAGTACATAAATATGCAATACAAATATACTAATATACAACATAAGTATATTTCGTTTGGAGCGTTCTTTACTTTTGTGCAAAACATACCCCATTAGAGCAGCATTAACCAATCTTGCTATGAGATAAACGATCAGAAAACATTTTTGTCTTCCGCCGCTCACCTTAAAGGACTAAGATCTTAACTCAATCAGCTCTGTACGCAGTCCGAATTTTTGTCAAACGATCTTCTCCTGACTTTCCCCTCATCTGATTCACTTAAACGAAAGGCTCAACAAATAAACCTACGAATATTCATCGTACACTAAAAAATACTTAAACGTTCCAAGAAAACTTATATGTCTTATATTACCGTTATAAATGACAGTGCTTTATAGCATAACAGGATAAAAAAGTTTCCAGCAACACAAAACTTACAAAATCAATCAATAGTCCTTTTAAAGCTTTCTTTTTTAGGATTCACAATACTCCAACTCCTTAAGCTTTTATAAAAAAAGGAACGATTTTAAGCTTGCCGAATATATTGTATCAGCAATATATTACAGATTGTAACATATTGTTATTCATAAAATCACCTCAAAAAGAACAGAAAGAGGTTTTTATGGCTGATCTCGTAAAAGCCGCTATGCTTTATTCAACCTTGATTATCACCATCAATGCTTTTGTTGTTATTTTAGTTCTCGTAATAGAAATATACTAAGCATACTCTCTTGGCTTATTGTAATCTGCGCAAATAAGCATCTTAATTTCACATAAGATCAAAGAAAAATTTTAATTCTACAGATAAACCACACACTCAATTTCAAACATCGCTTGCAACTATTTGAGGTGTAAACTCTGCTTTTTGTATGCATTTTTAACCATCATTGTCCATCTTTTCACGCTATCTTGAATCTCAACTTCATTCCCAGCTTAAAAAACGAAATTTTCTACCAGATCCAATCTGTAAATAATTTGTCTCCTTATTGAGTAAGTTCCTTTTGCTTCCCCCTTCAGGGCATCTCACAATCCTAAAGGATAATATTTCATGAAGCTTATGATAAATCCATTGAACACCATCTTTACCCTTATGAGAGAATAAACCAGCAGCATCACACACTTTTCCAGCCCCAAATGTTGCAATAACCTTTAGCACTTGAGATCGTTTATAAGAGGCATTTTTACTTCTTTCTCCAACAGTTTTTATCTACACGGCGCTCCCCGCTTGTACCATGCAAGAAGATGGTTTTAATTAATTCAACCGAAAACAGATTTGGAATAAGAGAAGCTTACTATATTCGAGATCCTTATTCAGCATAAAATAATTAAATCATTTTTATAAATCAAAGTGTTATTTAGAAAAATATTCATCACACACTCGAGAACAAAAAACATCTCATACGTAAAGTTTTATATGAGCTCCACCGCTCAACATGATAATATCACGACACAATTAAGATAAAAAAATAACAAGGAAAACCCTTGTAAACTCAGAAAAGAGAGAGGAGAAAAATGAAAAGATGTGGAGAGCGCTCAATTCCTCACACATCCGGCAAAACCGTCCTAGCAAAACTGTCTCACAACTTAACTAATGTTATAATATTCTCAAATCAAAAGAAATTTTTTAAAAATAGTTTGAGAAAAACATTTGAGTATGAAACGATAATAATTCTATTCAGAATGTTTTTCTCTTTATTAAAACAGAGAAAGTAATTTCCAAACAAATGTTTCCTCCTAATTTTTCCGAAATTAGCCGCAACACTTAAAGACGATCTTAGTGTAATGAAACATTTTTTTGTGATAAACGCAAAAAAAACACCCCAAAGATAGATTTAATCTCAATATTTTAAACACATGTAACCAAAACATTAAAAAATTAGTAGTAACACATAACAACTCATTGGGAGGCAATACTATCTACAATTGAAAGCACTTTTGGGCTTAACAATGACAGTATAGCATCCGTTTACACAAAGAGTACTGATCGTAAACGACTAATTCTTGAAGCCATAAAAGGACTCTCTAAAAGTTAGAGAGAGCCTAAAAACGTAATATAATCAATAACTAAACAATTCCTTATTTATTGAATTGTATGTTTTTAATTAATGCCAAACATCAGTTCCATATATGCTTGTCTGGCATGTTGGCAATTTTTAGATTTCTCCATAGAAGATTGATCCAGCTTTTCACATTTTTTTGCCCACTCTTCGAGTAATGTTTTATCTTTCTTAAATTCCGCTACGCTGTAGTTTTTTTCGCAACCAGCAACAACAAGTCCAGTACAAACCAGTAATGCTGTAATAATGACTTTATTCATGATTTAATTCCCTTCCTTTTTCTCTTCAGTTTTTTTCTCGTCATCATGTACAAAGCTTGAACCAGGCCAATCTCGGGCATGAACTTCACGATACGCTTTATCTGCGTTTTTACAATTTTGAGAATCTAAATCCTCTGATATCATGCATTTCATTGCCCATTGCTCGAGTAATTTGGGATCCTTCTTAAATTCCGCTACGCTATAAGTTTTTTCACAACCAGAAACGACAAGTCCAGTACAAACCAGCAATGCTGTAATAATGGCTTTATTCATCAATAAAATTCCCCTTTTTTCAAATTTACAAAGTTTAGGACACAATTTAGCACCCGATTAAAATTGTACATTCGGTTCATTGTGCATTTTCAAAAATTTTAAAATCCACTTCTGTACGCGATTTTTCCCAATCTATGATGATAAATCGCGTACAAAGAAAAATACTGCTATCAATATATTTTTATGATTTAATTATTGTCCTGCTGTTTTTCAGTTTCATTCCCCTTTTTGCTACTTTCACGAAGTTCCTTTGCAAGATTTCTATAATGCTCTTGAAAAAGTTCCATATCGGCTTGCATGACATTTTGACAATTCTTGGTTGCAAAAGCAGAGGGACCTATTTTATCGCATTTCTTTCCCCATTCTTGCATCAATTTTTTATCTTTCTTAAACTCTGCTACGCTATAAGTTTTTTCACAACCAGAAACGACAAGTCCCACGCAAAGCAGTAGCGCTGTTATAATGATCTTGTTCATGATTTAACCCCTCTCTTTGTTTTATATTTTATTAACAATATCTTTGGGTTCACATCCCCTCCTATATTGTGACCTTGCGTCTAATTTTCCTTTGCAAATACGTACACTTCCAACGCAAACATGTTAAATCATAAGAGCCTCTTTCATTTATCAGACTTGCATTTGTAACATTATCTGCACGGCAGCTCTTTGTATTTGAAGTGTTAAAACTTCAGTAAAAATTCTGATATCTTGACATTCTCAAAAAGCTTTTTAATCATTTCTTTTCCTTCAAGAACCTCTTAGTAACGAGAAACAGTACGAATATCTTACCCAAAATTCGTTATGCCTATACCCATTGCAAATTCTCTGCAAACGAAAGAATACAGCTTTTAGTCAACTAATTGCACTCTTATCATTTCTAAACCACCGGAAAAGAAAGAAAGCTTTAAGTCTCCCTGCACTTTTTAAAAGCCAATAGAAATGCTAAACAAGCAATCTTATACATTCCAATTGAAGAAAAAAACCTATTGTCTTGCATATCATTACGACTGACATTAACTATTTAAGACTATAAAATCATATAAATGTAAGAAATATTGTCTATAGTATACTCAATTACTTCTTTTGTTTATTAGGAAAAATTATAGCGCGTCAATATCAGTAAATTTTACTTATTTTTATCCCCCCTTTATAAACATGAATATAATTTAATAAAATGGATTGCTGCATAACAGAAAAAAATAATCAACGCTACTCTTAATTACATTATTTACCTATGTATTAAGTAAAATAAACAAAAATAACCTGATGTTTAAAATCATTATCAAGATAATTTTTATGGAAGAATAAACTTATCTATTCATCTAGAGATATAAAATGACAAATAGTATGATGATTATCACATTTATAGGGAAAAGTTTGAAATGGAGAATTTTTCGCAAACTCATAGCTCTTTCATGAGATGATACAGAACCTTATGAAAAACAACTTAAATGAAACAACTATCGTGAAAAAAGAAGAGCGCTTTTATTATTAACTTCGTATAAAAACAATCGATATCATCTCTAGAAAAAGCACTCAAACCAACGAAATTATCGTATCATTTTTTACACTTTTCCGTATTTTTGTGAAAGCAATTCGCGGACCTCATCAGCTATTTTAGTTCCACGACTTGCACAACTGACCTTAATCAACCGATGCAAACTTTCTGGTACATCAATCGTGAGGCGCTTCATACCTCCACTCATGCTCCCTTTGTGGCTTCCTACCCATGCATCCGCTGTTAAAGGAATTGATTTATTCGTTGGTTTTGTGCCGATTTTAATTTTTTTATTCATCGCGCTAACTCCTTGATTTCCGCTGCAACCGCTTCAATCTCTGCTGCTGCTGGTCCTTGCTTATCAACTTCATAAACCGCCTTCCCCTGTGCTGCTGCTTCTGCAAAAATCACACGCTGCGCAACGCTAGAAGAAAGAACATGCACGGGGTATATGCCAAGAGCTTCGTTCACATCACGCCCTATCGCTGTATTGACGATTTTACGATTAATGACAAAAGCAGATTTAAGATTTTCTTTATAAACACGTGCTTCGTCAATCAGCTTTACAATTCCATCCGCTGCCCAAATATCATAGGGACTAGGCAAAACAGGTATAAGCACCAAATCCGAAGCCATAAGAGCACTACGAGCAAGATCAGTTACACGCGGAGGGCCATCGATAATAATATGATCATAACCATGACCAATCTGTGTAATCTCTTTGTGAACCGTTGCGCGCGGTAAACCAATAACCGAAAACAAAGGTGCATCTTCACGCACAGCAGCCCAATCCAATGCGCTTCCCTGTGGATCAACATCAATAAGCAATACCCGTGCACCGGTCCGAGCAAAACTGGCCGCAAGATTAACACTCAATGTCGTTTTTCCGACACCTCCCTTTTGATTCAAAAATCCAATGATCATTTATTACGCCTTTCAGCATTATCGTTTTTACGATTATACAGAAAGTAATAAAAGAAACAAGCATCCAATACGTGCAAAATAACCATTTCTCCCATTTTCAGGATAAATAACAATAGCCCGCAATTTATTATAATATTCTTTTAACATGAGCAAAACATTATGAAGATGATATTCTTGAAAATAACAAAAATAAATCTAAACAAAAGACACGCTCTTCTTCTCCCGCCCTAAAACGAAGATTCTTAAATCCATGTCGATCTGTGAACAATGCTATGTAAATGATCCAGTTTCTTATCTCGCGCCTGCCATTTGGGCTTCTCCCTTCATGCAATCCACTTAATGCAACTCTACAAATAAGCTCCACTCTGAATATACAACAAACTATAAGAAGCATTCATTGTTTTGCACGTTGAATGAGAGAGCCGAAATCAGGAAGATTCTCTCATTTCATGCCTCTTATATTAAATTAATCAAAATCATATCTCTTGTACGTACAAGCAGGGCTGGCTTGTGGGTAAAAACTGTACAAGAAAGGATTTAAAATGCTTCTTATGCAGAATCTCAAGTACCAAGAACTATTACAATATTGGGGGTTGGCAAATATAATAATGGTGCCGACTTCCTTCTTCATAAGTGTAAAAAGGGTGGTGGTCCATGAATTTTATACTCTTTAACGCTCGACAGAGTAAAATGGGCTTAAGAAAAGTAAGGATACCTCTAGCAAGCGTGTAAACAAACAACACAATGAAATATCTATGCTGAGTAAACACTATAGATTATCCATAAAGACCAAACATCCGTCTTTTATAAGATCGCATAACGAACATGTTGCGGAATGAGATATTTTGCATCTTACAGCTCATTTTTCCCAAATAGATCTTCTCGACAAAAAGAATATTTTTGTTAAGATGCCACTGAAAAACTTACCTTCATTATGTTCTTTCTATATACTAGACCAGAGGGTATCGTGAAGATCGTGCAATTGGGAATAAACAAAAATGAATTTACAACAAATTGAACCTGATATTTTTATCAGCGCCCAAATTAGCATAGAAAATATCAAAACATTGGCACAAGCTGGTTTTAAAACAATTATCTGTAACCGCCCCGATCACGAAGAGCTCCATCAACCTGACTTTTCTAGCATTAAAACGGTCGCAAATGAATATGGCATAAAAGCCTATCACATTCCCATTTCTCCTCCAACTATAGAAAAGTCAGCTGTTGAAGCCATGCAAACAATTTTAAAAACAGCCTCTCTGCCTCTTCTTGCCTATTGTCATCACGGATCACGCTCGCTGCATCTTTATCGTTTAGCGCGTCTTTAAACAGAGGGCTCGCACACTTCCTCCGCACCTTAAAAGACGAAAATTCTTAAATACACATCGATTTGTAAAAAACAATCTGTCAATAATCTTTGTCTTGCGCCTCCCTTGGCTTGCCACTTCATAAAACTCTACAAGCAAGCTTTGCTCCTCAATATACAACGAGCATACACACCCGAAGCCATAAAAATGCGTGAAAATTCATATGATGATCAAAAAATTTATTTTTACCCCACCTTTTATCACTGCTCCACTTTCTTTTTCTCTTCCTTTACCAATACGAGCTAATTCGTACGCCACAGACACCTAAAACGACAGTAAAACCACTAAGAAAACCCCATATTCCGAATAAAAGGTATGCAGAGTATTTTATAAAAAAAGCCGTAAGCCATAATCTATGGTTAACTACAACATATTGATTTATAACAATTAATTGTTTTGCACGTTGAGTGAGAAATCCTAATACCGTAAGATTCTCTCAAGTCTATTTATAGTGAAGCAATCAAAAGCGTGTTTCTTGCATGTCACAAGCAGGAAGTATTCGTGTGAAATAAAACGAGTTAAGAACAAACTCTCATAAACGCTCTCAAATAGCCAAGACTGTACAACACTGAAGGCTTGTCAATATAACTGGTGGTGTCATAACTGGTGGTGTCGGATTGCTCTTTTATTAGGCATAAAGATGATAGCGCTCAACGAAACTTGCATGATACCATTCATGAGAGCCATCATGAAAATAAATATGAGAAGCGTTGAGAGATATTTCTTTAAAAGAAGTGCATAAATTAGCAAAACAAGGATATTCCAGCATTTTATTTTACCTGTGGGATCTGATATCCTATTCAAAGAACAACAAAAGCCTGAAACTGTTATTTTCATGATTTAAGAGATATTGCTCTGGACGCTTTTGAAAGTAGCAAAGCCGAATTTAAAAAAGACAGTCATCTGGACTGATTTTTCCCTTGATAACTTCATATTTTCCCCAATAAGGCTGCAGATTGATTTCAGAGAATACGCAAATGGATAATGCAATAGGGCTCTCCTCATCTAGCATACAAAAGCTGTAACAGTAGAGAGAGCATTAAAGCGCCTTAATCTTTATCTCAAACATACTGCTCACATTGAGGAACACTAAAGAAAAAGTTTTATGAGAAAAACAACACCATAAAGTCATGAATAGGTCGAACATAGATTGGAAAGATGTTCTAACTTTTATCCAATACTTCTATCAAAAAACAACAAAACATTATTGGCTTTGTGTTTTTATATCCTTACAAGACTATATTTCCTTTGCATTATAGGCGTTACATTTGTGAAGGACAAAGGAGATATATGGATAGTTCTTAGCTTGAGAATCTAAAAGATTGAAGTGTTACGACAAAAAAATTGTGCCTTTATCCATCAAAAGCATTAGAAATTTTGAAACAAATACACCTGCTTTCTCGCAATGATTTCTTTTTATCTGCAATCAATCGCAGTCTCCTTAATATGCATTCCCCATCACAATATACAAGAAAAAGGAGACTTAAAGCATCTTCCAGCAGCTTCATTCTCTTTTACGTGATTGGTTAGCACGAAAACTGCTGCTAACCACTGATCTTCTTCACGAGACTTGACAAACAAACCTTTTTTAAAAATATTCATCACATAATACAAAATATCACATGCGTAAGGTTACACAAACCAACTCTCATCATAAACGATGATAAGGCATAAATGATATAATAAAACAAATTAGAAAGAAGAAACAATAAACTTTTAAAATAAAAAAAGTCATCAATTAAATTTTATCAAACTATAAGCTTAAAATCGCAAGAAATTTTAAAAACAGCCTTTCTCCCTCTTCACGTCTATTATTGCTAAATAGGCTGGGTGCTTATTCTTTACTGCATCTTTTATGATGAGTTTTAACGGATCAGAAAGAAACAAGCAGTAAAGTTTTGAATGACAACAAAAACCATAAAGTTAACTTTGAAAAAAATGATGCCAAAATCAGATCTTCAGATATTCGATTCTCCCTCTCAACAACGGAAAAAACATATATTCCACGATGTTTTGGAATATATCTTTGTGATTATAATCACTTTAAGTGCTATTTTTACGGCTCTTCTCTCTTTTTCAGATCAGTTTAGGACATATTTTTAAAAGTAAGCAGCCTATCCAACTTTGATAATGGTTGTACTGTCTTTAAAATTTCTTTTGCTTTCTTTTCATCACGATGCATTTGCGCAATCAAAGGTTCAAGTCCATCAAATTTTTCTTGTCCTCGCAAAAACTGGAAAAAAGAAACGGTACAGCTTTCCCCATAAAGGTCGTCGTTAAAGTCAAACAAATAGGTTTCCAAAAGGGGCGCCCCATCCTTAACAACCGTTGGACGACAACCAAAGCTTGCAACACCATCATACAAAACACCGTTCGCACGACGCAAACGTACCGCATAAACACCATGAGCCAAACGAACTTGGGGAGGCAACATTTGATTAGCGGTAGGAAATCCCAAAAGACGTCCAAGTTTTTCACCTTGAATAATATTGGAGCGTATCCGATAGTGATACCCTAACAAATGGGCTGCTTTGTCCACTTCCCCTTGTGAGAGAAGTTGCCGAATAAAACTCGAGGAAATGATCAAAGATTGTGACTCTTGAGGACGAGCAACACAAGGAACTTGCACAACCTCAAACCCATATTTCTCTCCCCTTTGGCAAAGAAGATGTACATTTCCACTTTTCTGATGACCAAATTGAAAATTTTCGCCTGTCACCACAACTGAAACATCAAAAACTTCCTTTAAAAACGACTTAATAAATTCGTCCGCTGAAAGAGCGGCAAACTGTGCATCAAAGGGCTGTTCAATCACGCCGTCAAAACCAAGGGTTTTAAAAATTTCAGCTTTTTCAGCTGCCTCTGTCAAACGATAGACAGGAGCTGAATGTTGAAAAAAACTTCTTGGATGGGGTTCAAAAGTTAAAACAACAGCTGGTTTCTTTTTTATACGCGCGAAATCAAGTGCTTTTTGCAACACCACCTGATGCCCACAATGAACACCATCAAAATTTCCAAGTGCCAACACTGCTCCCCGCCAAGCCGAGGGAAACATATGAATTCCCTGAAGACGCAAAAAATTAGTCATTACTGAAGTGCCCACATGATTGCTTGTGGTTTATAACCATGATGTTCAAGAAAAGAATGCAAAGCTTGCTTATCAACCACACCCTTTTGCGTATAATCATAATGATGAATCCCCCCCATAATATAAAGGGCATCAAGACCAAAGTGAGCCGCCCCCTTAATATCCGTTAAAAGACCATCACCAATAGCTAAAACTTGACTTTTTTCTACTGTTCCCCGTATTTTTTGAAGTTCTTCAAAGGCACATTCATAAATAGGCGCGTGAGGTTTTCCAGCAATGCGCACTTCCCCCCCTAATTGTTGATAAAGACGAGCCAATGCACCAGCGCACCAAAATTCTTTATTTCCATAATGGACAATCACATCTGGGTTCGCACAAATAAAAGGTAAATTCCGCGACCGCATGCGACAAAACATCTCCTCATAAGCAGAGGGTTCTTCGTCAAAATCTTCAAGAAAACCGCTACAGACGACAACAGAAGCCTCCCATTCTTCAACAAATTCACACTCTAACCCTTCAAACAGCACCAAATCACGTTGTGAACCAATGAAAAAAACTTTACGTGGAGCAGTCTGAATGAGATCGCGTGTTACATCCCCTGAAGTGATAATGGCATCATAATAGTTGCTATGAACATTCATGCTTTGTAATTGAGCAGCAACATCTTCCCGTAGCCGAGGAGAATTGGTTAATAAAATGACAGTTTTTCCCATTTGTCGGATTTTATACAACGCCTTCAACGCTGGTTCAAATGCATGTACACCGTTATGCACAACACCCCACACATCACAAAAAACAGCATCATAATGCGCTATAATAGTCTCAATATGGGTAAGTTCATTCATGGAGCACCTATCTCTTTTGTCATTTAAAGCTGTCTTTTACTTCAAAACTACTTACCGAAAGATAATACTTGTGTCATCTGCTTTCTCAAACCATATCCCAATTTTTTATCGTCTATAGAGATCATAAGAAATGATAAAATAACTAAGTTATCATTAAGTTGTGCAAAATTCTAAAATGCTTGATAGCAAAAGCTTATCATTCCCCAATGTTCATTTTTCTCATAAAAATTTTAATTCTAACAACAACGACGTTGATAGAGTTTTTTATCTAAAATACTCAAATTCTTCACTGAAAAAATAAACGTATCCCCCTCTTAAAAACATGCATCATGAGAAAGACCAATATATTTTCTCATTTCAAATTTGTTTATATTGAATCAATAAAAACCTATTCGCTTACACATTATAAGCAGAGAGCGTACAGATAAAAACACGTGAAGAAAGAAAAAATAGCTCTTATGCTCCCTTTCAAAGCAAAAACTGTCGTAATATTTTGAACTGGCAGAGAGTATGTGCCGTCCGAGCATCTTTTTTTCAGTAAAGATAGCAATATAGCTTTTATCCCATTCATAGAGGCTTTTACGCTACATACTTTACGAAGCACCATTGTAAAATAGGCGCTAACATTGAGAAATATCTTCTAAAACAAACATGTGAATATACAACAATAAGATCTATAATGTTTTGAGTTTATTTTGCATGAGGGCTCTTTACTCATAAAAGCTTTCCCCTATCATCATGATATCTCAGACGCATCAAAACAAGTCATTTTGGTTATTGGTTAAGGACAGCACCGTAAGCGGTGACTTGAGCTTAAAAACCAAGTTTTACCTTCGTAAAATGCATATCTGATGTCATGAGTTGAGTAAGCAAACCTTAAAACTTTGAAAGGCAAACAACCTCCTATTTAAAAAAATCTATCCGTCTCAAGAAAAACTATTTTTATTGCCAATCTCCTAAAATTACTTTATGAATCGAAAAATGTTTTGATCGCATACGCAACGATCAAAAGGGGTCTTGAAAACCCGAAACCCTAGCGTAAAAATAAACCCACTATGTGGGTATCCCGGAATTCCGGGAGATTTTGCTATGTCCAGGTGCTCCAAGCACTAAAAGCAAAATGCTGACTAGGGTTCAGTGTTTTCAAGCTCCCGGAATACCAATGCGAGGGCGCTCGCACCTGGAGGGGGAAAATGCAAGCTCAAAATCTTAATATTGATCTTTTTGTAGGCAAAAAAATTCGCTTTAGGCGAAAAGTGCTAAAAATGTCTCAAAAAACATTAGGGCATCATTTAGGTGTCACTTTTCAACAAATCCAAAAGTATGAAAAAGGCTTAAATCGCGTGAGCGCAGGACGTTTAAAGGAAATTTCCGATATTTTGAATGTTCTACTTGCCTTTTTTTACACTGATATCATCAAAAAAGACAACACTTCGTTCCCCATTCTTCTCTTAATTTTGCATCTTTTTTAAAATCTTCTACGCTATAGGTTTTTTCACACCCCAAGACGAATAATAGAATCATGCATAATAAATAATTTTTTTCATTTTACTCCTCTTTAAATACCTTATCTGTTAATATCATCCCCCCAAATGAGGGTTGAATTTTCACACTGTATGAGAATACAGCCTCACTATCACTTGCTTGCTTTCAAAGTGAATACTCTGAGTAAAATAACGCAAGAAGAGCTCACAATAGCCATCGTATGAGTTTGTCATAAAATACAATGAGAAGGGAAAGAGCCCAAACTGAATACAAATGATGAAATCAGAAGACGCATTAATGCTTTTGTCCAACTGATTTCAAATAGTTACATTGCAATAGGCATCGCCCCTAGCCCTATAGAAAACCTATGAGCATTATAATACTTAATCTCACGATCATTAAACCACAAAGCTATAACAAAAAAGTATGAGCTCTTTTTACCTATTTATATGTTGATTATTGTTCCCCATCGAATGCTTAAATAGAAGCGTTTTGTGATATATAGAAAACAATCAGCAATGCAAATCATTTTTACGAAGATTTCTTCGTGTAGAGTCTATTTGAAATCCATCCATCATTTGGAAGTCTGAATTTAAAAGCAGATAATTATGAAAGCTTTTCAAGGAACGCAACAGATTGATCACTTTTAAAGAAGTAAAAAACGTGATCCAATCCTGAAGACAAAATTCTGATGAAAAAACTTTTGCTATGAATTCTTTTAAGGCATTGTGAAAGATTCTATCCGTTATATCAAACGTTACACCATTTTTGGGTCTGTTCATTTTTTACTTTTATCAACACCGCTCTAGAAATCCGTTTCTTGAGCGTTTTTTATCGCCTCACTTTCTCCTTCAAACACAAATACTCAAAAATGCTTTGCCACCAACAATGACATTTTCCTGCTTTTATAAAACACATAAGTAAAAATAGAGAAGCGATTTTGAAAGCAACCCTACCTTGAAAAGGGAAGTACCATCCATTTACTTCCTAAACGAAAATAATCTCACCGTTTATTCAAATTTGCTCTACGATTTGGTACAATTTTATTGATAAAGTTTTCTCTATAAAAATTTAAGTAAATATGTTCGTTAAAACCAATCATGGACTAGCAAAGGGGTTATAGGATCCATTATCTCGCCGCCATTTTAAAGGTTCAGTGAAATCACTCGACCAAAGACCAATCTTGTTACCACGTGCTTTTTCTTCCGCATGATGATACTGGGCTGGAATAGGATTTTTCCCCTCTTTTGAGAGTACCAACATACCTTCTTTAAGACCTGCCTCAGCTAAATCAACCCCTTGAACAAAACATTGCGCATAATAAACACCATTGTGCATCAAAGCCTGTTTACAGGATAAATCCTGTCCAAGTGTTTTGGTGACAAGCCAAGCCGTTGTAACCGCACCACAGGGCCATTCTTGATCATTTAATCTTGCTTTTTGACGGGGTGCACATGTGTCCACACCATAAAGATGAATATCACGGGAGATATGTGAGCGCCAAGATTGTGCAGCAGGCGTCAGTAATTTAAATGTAACCCCACTTGTAACAGAAGCCTTACCATGAAAAACAACAGCATTATTTGCAACATCATTTAATGAAACACTCTTCTGCAAATCGAGAGCTGGTTCATTTTTTTCTAATTGCTGTTTGGTGATAGATCTACCCAACTTTTTTTCTTCTCGATAAAGATCGACAATATCTTGGATATCTTGCGTCTCAAATGTTTTAAGAATGCTGAAATCCATTTTATCTTTATATTGGCTTAATCCCCACACTGTGGCCCCTATAATATAAATAATAACAATCAATTTAAATAGCATCTCTTAACACGCTCGCTCAAAAAATTCGTTTTTTTCCTATCATATCAGATTATTGATCAGCAATCCCCTTGTTTTTAAAGAAAAAATCCAAATATAAATGTTGCAGATTAACTACATTTTGTAAAGAATGATATTCTTTCTTTCATTATTTTAATATTGTTATTTTTACCAATATACACAACTTAAAATTGCCATTTTCATGTAACACAATCTCAACCTGAAAAGACTTCTGTCTCTTTACGAAGAAGAGCTTGAGAGTGAACAGATCCACGATCAAGGCTTTTAAAACAAACAAACAAGAAGAATTAAACTGTCATCAAATGACAGCACTCTTCAGTTTGTTAGAGGCAATGGAATGTCGACATATAAACAAATATTATTTGTTAAAGAGAGGTAAAATGACAGATAATAGATTCCAAAACATCATTTTTATCGTGACCATGCTGCTTTTTACGGCAGTTTTTGTATCTGATTTTTCTTATGCTGCTACTACTACTGGTGGTGGAGGTGGTCTGGGAAATCTTGATGGTGTTTTAGGCAACATTGTCACAATGATGACGGGTCCAACGGCAAAGCTTATTGCTATTATATGTGTTGCTGCTGTGGGGATTGGCTGGATGTACGGCTTTATTGATTTACGCAAAGCAGCTTACTGTGTTCTGGGGATTGCTATTGTTTTTGGTGCCCCTGCTCTTGTCGGTAAATTAGCGGGCACAGCATAAATGAACGAAGATACTCTTTTCCTTGCCTGTACGCGCCCGGCCATGTTTGCTGGTGTTACAATGGAAGCGATGGCGCTCAATGTCATGGCGACATCCATTCTTTTCATTTTGACCAGTGATTTTACCATGTTTGGTCTTGGGATTGGGATACACTTTATTTTGCGAGAAGTGACAAAGTACGATCACAACCAATTTCGCGTATTATTTGCATGGCTCAATACCCGAGGAAAACAAAAAAACCTCAACCGATGGGGAGGAGGTTCAACCTCCCCTTTACGCCTTATCCGCACTTATAAGGAACTAAGCTGAAGGAACGAAATTGGTGAAACAGATGTCAATAATGAAACGGGAAACTTTGCCTGAAGAATATATTCCCTATATACGCTACATCAACCAACATGTCATTGCTTTAAATTCACGCTGTTTAATGGTTGTGATGGCTGTTGAGGGTATAAATTTCGACACCGCGGATATTGATCAATTAAATTCTTTACACAACCAATTAAACACCCTTTTAAAAAATATCGCAGACGAACGGCTTGCTTTATATTCTCACATCATCCGCCGCCGTGAAACGATATACCCAGAAGGTCATTTTCTTTCATCTTTTGCAACAACATTAGATGAAAAATATAAAAAGAAAATGGTTTCGCAAGAACTGTATAGAAATGATTTATTTATTTCACTGGTTTGGAATCCGGTCGCGGATAAAACAGAAAAGCTGGTTTCATTTTTTCAGCGCTTGAGCAAAGCCAAGAAAACACAATCTGAACCCGATGAGGAAGCTATTCGTAAACTCGAAGAGTTAAGTCAAGATCTTATGCAAGGTTTGGAAGAGTATGAAGTCCGTCTACTATCAATCTATGAACATGAAGGACTTTTATTTGCCGAACAAAGTGAATTTCTCCACCAGCTAGTGGGGGGAAGACGTGAGCGTATTCCTCTCACATTTGGAACTATTGCTTCAACAATTTACTCGGATCGTGTTATTTTTGGGAAAGAAATTATCGAAATTCGCCATGAAAGCAATGAACGCTTTGTGGGCATGTTTGGATGGAAAGAGTATCCTTCTAAAACACGCCCAGGTATGACTGATGGTCTGCTTACGGTGCCATTTGAATTCATCTTAACACAATCCTTTGTCTTTAAAAGTAAAGCAGCCGCCAGTGCGATTATGAGCCGCAAACAAAATCAAATGATCAATGCAGCTGACCGTGCTAGCTCACAAATCGATGCACTGGATGAAGCGCTAGATGATTTAGAATCAAACCGTTTTGTTTTGGGAGAACACCACATTTCTTTAGCTGTTTTTGCTGATCATCCCAAAATATTGTCTGAAAACTTATCGAAAGCACGTTCTCATTTAACCAATGGGGGAGCAGTGATTGCCAGAGAAGATTTAGGATTGGAAGCAGCATGGTGGGCACAGCTTCCTGGAAACTTTAGCTATCGTGCGCGTTCAGGCGCCATTACCAGCAGAAACTTTGCCGCTTTATCGCCCTTCCATTCTTTCCCCGTTGGCAAACTGAACGATAATGTTTGGGGAGCTGCTGTCGCATTGCTAAAAACACAGGCTGGTTCACCTTACTATTTTAATTTTCATTATGGCGATCTTGGAAACACATTTGTTTGTGGTCCATCAGGATCTGGTAAAACAGTGATTGTTAATTTTCTTCTTGCACAATTACAAAAACACAATCCAACTATGGTTTTTTTTGATAAAGATCAAGGAGCAGAGATTTTTGTACGGGCTGGAGGAGGAAAATACAAACCTTTAAAAAATGGGCAGCCTACGGGTATTGCTCCCTTAAAGGGCATGAAATACACCGAAAAAAATAAAATCTTTCTTCGTAATTGGATCTTAAAGCTGGTGGCCGCTGAAGGGCAAATCGTAACGGAAGAAGAGCGACAAGATATCGCCAAAGCCATCGATTCCTTAGAAAACTTACCCCCAACCCAGCGCTCTCTTGGTGCCCTTCAACTGTTTTTTGACAACACATCCAAAGAAGGGATTGCCATACGGCTGCAACGCTGGATTAGAGGCAATGATTTAGGATGGGTTTTTGATAATGATCAAGATGATCTCAATTTAAATGCGCAGTTCATTGGCTATGACATGACCGATTTCTTAGATAATGAAGAAATTCGGCGCCCCTTAATGATGTATCTCTTTCACCGCATTCTTGATTTGATTGATGGGCGGCGCATCATTATCGTCGTTGATGAATTCTGGAAAGCTTTAGAAGATGATTCATTTAAAGCTTTTGCGCAAGATCGGCTAAAAACAATTCGTAAACAAAATGGCATGATGCTCTTTGCAACACAAAGCCCTAAAGATGCTTTGAACTCAACAATCGCGCACACAATCATTGAGCAATGCCCCACCCAAATATTTTTTCCAAATCAAAAAGCAAATTACAATGATTATGTCGAAGCTTTCAAACTTACTGAGCGTGAATTTGAACTGATACAGTCAGAGTTAAGCAGAGAATCCCGTCGTTTTCTCATCAAACAAGGACAAAGTTCCGTCGTTGCAGAACTTAACTTACGTGGAATGAATAATGAGATCGCCGTTTTAAGCGGCACAACAAAAAACATTGAACTCATGAATGAAATTATCAACGAATATGGAGCTGCCCCTGAAAAATGGCTGCCCATATTTTATCAAAGGAGAAAAAATCAATGAAAAAATATGGCTTAGTTACACTGTTATCTTTTTCTTTTATTTCTCATGCAATAGCGCAAACAACACCCGATGTAGATGAATATTATAAACAAGCACTCGAGAACACACAAAAATTAAATACTGCAAAATCTGAAACAGCTGAAAGCATTTATAAAACAGCAACTGAAACTGCAAAAAAAATCAAAGACATAAGTCAACAACTTGAAAATATTAAATCAAAACCAGACACAAAACCAGAAGAATTGCAAGCCCTTCGACAAGATCTTCAAGTAAAGCTTTCTCTTCTTCAAGCAGGTCTTCAAGTGAATTCTTTAAAACTTCAGTCTCTTGATATGATTCAAGCAAGAGATACGAAAACAAAAGATGAGCTACGTGAAGAAAAGGAACAACAAAAGCATAAATATCTTGAGGCACAATTAAAAGAAAAAGAAAAGAAATTAAAAGAAAAACTTGAAAGTACGAGTACAAATGTCAGACTTTAGTTTTTCTCCCTTTGAAAGCGTTTCTGGGTATATTTTAAAACCCCTCGATAATGTGATGGACACAACGGTGAGTGGGCTGTCTTCTGCTATTTCAGCGCCCTTAAATCTCGCCGCAATCATTTTTATCTTTCTTTATGGCTATAATGTTATGACAGGTCGCGTTGCGCTTTCCATGCATAGTCTTCTCAATAATGTTGTTAAAATCGTTGTTGTTACAACAATGGCAACGAATGCGGATACATTTAATACTTATGTCAAGGATATTTTCTTCAATGATTTATCCAATGCTATTGGGAATGCGCTTAACAGTAATCCTGCAAGCTCCAATGTTTTTGATTATATTTTGTTAAAGGCAAGTTCGCGTTATCAAGAAGTCTTATACAATGCTTGGTTTTTTGAAAAGATCATTGTGGGTCTTCTTGGTTCTATCATGCTTCTCGCGGTTATTCTTTTTTGTATAGGTGGTTTTATTGTGCAAATGTTTGCACAAGTTGCACTGGTCATGATTATAGGTCTTGGTCCTCTATTTATTAGTTTGTATTTGTTCAATGCAACGCGAAAATACTCTGATGCATGGATTACAACTTTGATCAATTTTACCATTTTACAAGTTCTCGTAATCATGCTTGGAACCATTATATGTCAAGTTATCCTACAGGTTCTCAAAGTTTCATATGAATCAATTTACGTTCTTTTTCCCCCTGTCATCGTCATTTCGATCATAGGAGTTATTATCTTCCGTGCGCTTCCTGGTATTGCAACAGCGCTGGCCTCTGGCGGACCATACTTTAACGCTGGTGTCTCTTCAGGAGGACAGATTTTTACAATGCTTTCCAATGGTGCAAGAGCGAGTGGCAATGCAGTAAAAAATGCCACTTCACAAATCTCAGGAGCTGCCGGTAACGCTGTTAGAAGTGCGGCAGGGGCGGCAGCAAAAGCAGGTAAATCTGGAGGCGGTCGTGGTCGATTTTAAGATAAAGCACCTCTTTAAAAGAATAAGCATTTTTGTTTTTGCCTTGTGTGCGCCCTTTGGCGTACACGCCATGATCCTGTTCCAGATAAGATCTAACATCTTGGGTCTAACAACAAAACCAATCAAAATCTTGCATCACATAAACTTGTAAAAATGTTCAGAACAAAGGCTCTCATGCATTGTATTCCAAGATATTTGTGAGTTCAAAAAATGAAACGAAAAATAACTTTTGTTATGGTCCTAACAATCGCTCTTACTGGTTGTGCCTCTTTGAGTGGCCCTAAAAAACCACCACGCTGTAATGGTAAACATACACGTGCTTTAAATAAAGATAAGTGGAATTGGGACAATAAAAACATTGTCTACCCAGAAAAGAGCGTAAAGCCTGTTACCACTCCCATCATTCTCAATACTTTGGAAAGTGAAAAAGTAATAGCCAATTCAGCTTTATTAAAGCCGGTTATTCATGAAGCACGATCTGATAAAACTGTGGAGGTTATGCGTGAAAAGTGATGCCCTTGAAGAATATATAAAAGAAGCGCGCTCATTTGACATTGATCGCATGCATAGCATGCGCGTGCGGATGAAAATCTCCATGGCTTTAACAGTGCTTTTTGGATTGATGACAATTGCGCTGGCTTTAGCTGTCGCAGCTTTGACGCCTTTGAAAACGGTAGAACCTTTTGTTATCCGCGTTGATAACTCAACAGGCATTATTGATACTGTAAGCGCCCTAAAAGAATCCCCTAACGACTATGATGAAGCGATAACGCGTTATTTTGCCAGCCAATACGTTCGCGCTCGTGAAGGTTTTCAAGCATCAGAAGCAGAAAACAATTTTCGCTTAATCTCTCTTTTATCTTCTCCAAAAGAACAAAACCGTTTTGCAAAATGGTACGCGGGTAATAATCCAGAAAGTCCGCAAAATATTTATCATAACATGATTGCTACGGTCACAATCAAATCAATTTCTTTTATAAGCAAAGATCTTATCCAAGTTCGTTACTATAAAACGATCAGAGACTTGAATGAAAAAGAAAATATTTCCCATTGGATTTCAATCTTAAATTTTTCCTACGTGAACGCACACATTTCAACGTCTGATCGTCTTATCAACCCTCTTGGTTTTCAAGTATCGGAATATAGATCTGATCCAGAGGTGATAAAATGATCAGACTTTTACAAACAATCTCTTTAATTTTTACGATCACTGTCAGCTTTCACACAGTTCTCTCACTTGCAGAAACAGCGCCTGTCAGTGCACGTAAAGATAACCGCATCAGATTTGTCAATTATGACCCCTACAACGTCGTACAAATCATTGGCTCCATTCGCTCTTCGGTTCAACTAGAATTTGCCGTTGATGAAGAAGTAACCTATGTAGGAATTGGAAATTCGGTTGCTTGGCAAGTTGCACCGGCTGGACACTTTGTTTTTCTCAAACCACGTGAAGTCCAGCCTGTGACAAATTTACAAATTGTCACAAGCCGCCAAGATGGAACACAACGCTCTTATCAATTCGAGCTACAAGTCCGTGAAGGCGATGTTTCAGCCGGCAATGAGACGTATTTCTTAGTAAAGTTTCGTTATCCAGAAGATGAAGCCTTACGTAAGAAATTAGCCGAAGCAGAAAGAGAAAAACAACGTGAAGAAAACTTTGTCAATGATATTTTAAATATCCATGAAGATTTTGGACCACGCAATTGGGCTTATGAAGCTCAAGGCTCATCCCTTATTGAACCCGCTTCTGTCTATGATAATGGGAAAACAACAACCTTTACCTTTTTAGGCAACATTGAAATCCCTGCCATTTACATTGTATCGCCTGATGGGCAAGAAGCGCTTATTCCCAAATCGATTAAAGGCAACAAGGTTATTGTTCATGCAACAGCTGCACAATTCACGCTACGACGTGGGAATGAAGTATTGTGCATCTTTAACAAAAGGTTCGTACCAAAAGGAATTAATCCTGAAACAGGTACGACATCACCATCTGTACAACGTAAAGTGAACCTAGGAAGCAGCCATGAATAACACCGTGGATGAAAAAAGCATTAATGATCGCGATACAATAAAAAATGCTCAAGGGAAAAGTCAACAGAACAATGTGGGGAAAGCTATTGCTCTTATTATTCTTTTCAGTGTCTGTCTTTATTTAGCCTATTCAACACTTGTTACAGACAAAAAGCAACCAATTGAATCTTCAAAAGAAGGAAAAGTTATAAAACAAACAGAGCTTTTTCATCCTGCAAAGCCTACCCCTCCCCCCTTTGAACAGCCTCAACGAAATAACGCTCTATTACCAAAAGTCGAGCTACCAACACCAAACATCAATCAATTAAATTCTGATGACTCACTGCTGGAGGCAGCACAACGTGCTCCTGTATTAGCTTATGCAAGTACACAACAAGGCAAAATAGATTCACAAACAAATAATGGTGCTTTGCCTCACCAACTTGAAAGTAAACCTGATGAAACGACACAACGTTTTAATCATCTTCTCAAACCCACAGTGCTTGAAGGTATTCGTGCTTCAACCCTTGGCAATCGAAACTACATCATCGCGATGGGAACTTCTATTCCTTGTATTTTAGAAACAGCCATCAACAGTGATCAACAAGGTTTTGCCAGTTGTATCATCTCCAGAGATATCTTATCAGACAATGGTCGTGTTGTGCTTCTTGATAAAGGCACCCAAATTGTTGGTGAATATCGCGCCGGATTGAAAAAAGGCCAAACACGTCTCTTTGTACTATGGAATAGAGCAAAAACCCCCAATGGTATCATTATATCCTTAGCTTCACCGGCAACGGATGCTTTAGGACGTTCTGGTATGGATGGAGATATTGATAACCATTGGCTCGAGAGGATTGGGTCTGCGCTTCTTGTCTCACTAATAAAAGATGCAACACACTATGCCAATAAACGTTTATCAAAAAAACAGGAAAAAGAAGAAACTGAAACAATTTCTTCAGGACAAAACATCGCAAACATTCTCGTAGAAAATTACGCCAATATTCCTCCAACATTATCCAAAAACCAAGGGGAAATGGTGAATATCTTTGTCGCCCGCGATTTAGATTTTTCCAGCGTTTATAAATTGAAAGTCATCGAAAACAAAAAACAGATTATCAATCGAGCTGTTTCAAGAAACTTTTACAAAAATTCGGCGGTAACTTTAGAATGAACTCAAACTTACACACCATGAGCGATGAAACGGTCGCGATTGTTCTCACAAAACTTGAACCCATCAGTGCTTTTTTGAAAGATGAGAGCCTTTTTGAAATTGTTATCAATCGTCCCTATCAAGTGATGACGGAAGGATTTGATGGATGGAAAACAATAGAAGCACCGGGGCTCTCTTTTAATGAGCTTATGGGGATTGCGAAAGTTGTAGCATCCTATTCCAAGCAAAACATATCGGATAAAAACCCAATATTATCTGCAACGCTACCAGGCAATGAGCGTATTCAAATTGTCATTCCACCCGCTGTCGAAAAAGACACGATTAGTATGACAATTCGCAAACCGTCATCGCAGAGTTTTTCTCTCGAAGAGCTTGCCAATAAAGGTCTCTTCTCGCTATGTGAGCAGGTATCTTTCACGCCACTGAATGATTATCATACGCGTTTTAACGAACTCAAAATCATCGAGCATAATTTAGCCAATGCCTACTGTAATAAAGACTTTGTCTCTTTTTTAAATCAAGCTGTAGAATGCCAGAAAAATATTTTAATTGCGGGAAAAACCGGTTCGGGTAAAACAACATTATCAAAAGCATTAATCGCCAAAATTCCTCAAGAAGAGCGTATTATCACCATTGAAGACACGCAAGAATTGGTGATCCCACACCCTAACCATGTCTCAATGTTCTATTCAAAAGATGGACAAGGCTTAGCCTCCGTTGGCCCCAAAGAGTTGCTTGAATCATCTTTACGGATGCGTCCTGATCGTATTCTTTTGCAAGAGCTTCGAGATGGTACAGCCTTTTATTATATTCGCAATGTCAATTCAGGCCATCCAGGTTCCATTACGACGGTTCACGCATCAACAGCACTTGCAGCCTTTGAGCAGATGACCCTTTTGGTCAAAGAAAGTGAAGGCGGTGGTGATTTAGAGCGTGATGATATTCGAGGACTGTTGATTTCAATGATTGATATCATCATCCAATGCAAACGGATTGAAGGAAAATTTAAGGTCACAGAAATTTATTACGATCCCTTCAAACAACGAAACATCTTTGGAGGTGACTAAAAGAAGATCACACCGGCTGCCAAAGGCTCTTTTAAAGCAATGATTGCAAATAAGAGAAAAAATGCATGAAAACCAACGAAACAGAAAATAGAGAAAATCTTTTATCGATGACAGAAGAAGAATTAAAAAAACGCCGTGAAGCCGTTGAAGCAGCCATCAGCACCCATGCGATAGAGGGAATAGCGCTTCATCCTACAACACTCAAAATTTTAGAAGAATACGCAAAGGGAAATATTTCACTCGAGGAATTTAACACTCTGATGGACAACGTAAAATTATAAGGAAGCTACGATGCCAAAAGCAAAAGCAAAGACAAAAAATATACAGATAGTTTCTCCCCATCATTATGTCTACCCAAACACCACAACACTCAAAAATAAATATGGAATAAAAGACTTAAAATCCTTTCTGGAGAAATGCTCACATGATACAGCAGAAGCAATGGTTAATCTGCGTGAAGCCCCCTTACCAGAAAAGTGTGATAGCTCCTATCTATGCTCTATTCATCACCACTTATTTAAAAATACCTTTGAATGGGCTGGATATATGCGCCATCTCCCCTTTACATTTGAAGATGGCACCATAGCCGCCATGCCCGAAATGAAAAGAACAGGATGGGAAAATCCTTTTGCACTCGGCGATGAAATCCAAGACGGTTTACAAAAATTAGATCAAACGCTTGCCGAAAAAGATAATTTGCAAGGCTTAACGCGCGAGAAATTTAACGCTGAAGCAATAAGCTTATTTAACACCCTTAACCAACTTCATCCTTTTAGAGAAGGCAATGGACGTACACAACGGGTCTTTTTTGAAAAGCTTGCTCAAGCAGCAGGGCATCAGCTTAACTTTTCACTTGTTACAAAAGAACGCATGATGCTCGCCAGTGTTGCTGTAGCAGAAAATGGTGATCTAGAACCAATGCACCGTTCCAAAGCATTCGCTATGGCCTGCTAAGAATAGACAAAACCTTCCCCCTTAATGAGAAAGGCTCATAAGCGAAAACTGTTTGGCGTTATCTGCACCTTTGCAAAAAGAGATGAGAGTTCATATCACACACCTGGAAAAGAGCATTTCGCAACATATTCTGACAGAATTGAAAGTAAAATACAATGAAATATACCAAAACACAAATGGTACTCATTTTAACACCGATCGCTTTAGGTGCTTTAACGATATTCCTTGTCCCTCATTTTTTATTGTTTATAACAAATGGACTAAAAAGCGATCAAATTTATTGGACACTTCGTTCTGAGCCTTTATTAGTCTTAGCACTAACGGCTGCTGTTTCATTGTTGTATAGTCTCTCGCAAAAACTACACCTGCGTAAAATGATCACTTTTGTCTCCGTTGTCTTTTTTGGAACAACCGCTCTTTACTATATTGGTAGTGAAATAAAACGCTTAAGTCCCTATGTTGGCCAACAAGGAATAACATGGGGCTATGCTCTTCAATTCATGGACCCCATGGTTGTTTTTGGCATCATCATTGGTGTTTTTTTTTCCATCATTCAATTCGTAACAACCCTTCCCCCTAAAAGTAAGGTCAAGCGCGCAAAAAAAGGTATTTTTGGTGAGGCCGCTTGGATGAATTTAAGAGAGGCAGCAAAAATCTTTCCTGCCAATGGGCAAATTGTTGTGGGTGAAAGATACCGTGTCGATCAAGATAATGTGTGCAACATTCCCTTTGCACCTGGCAATAAAACAACATGGGGAAAGGGTGGAACAGCCCCTTTGCTAACCTTTAATCTTGATTTTGGTTCAACTCATATGATCTTTTTTGCTGGTTCTGGTGGCTATAAAACAACAAGTACAGTAGTTCCTACGTGTTTAACCTATCCAGGGTCTATTATTTGTCTTGATCCTTCAACAGAAGTTGCCCCAATAGTCAAATTTGCCCGTCAAAAGATGGGGAATAGAAATGTTATTGTTCTCGATCCCAATTCACTTTTAACAAAAAGTTTTAATGTCATCGATTGGCTTTTAGATGACAGCGTACCACGCACACAACGTGAAGCAAATATTGTAAGCTTTTCCAAACTGCTTCTCACAGATAAAAAATCAGACAATTCTTCAGCAGAATATTTCTCAACACAAGCCCATAATCTTTTAACGGCTCTTCTTGCTCATGTCATATTTTCTGATGAATATGAAGACCATGAGCGCAATTTAAAAACATTGCGCTCAATTCTTTCTCAATCAGAAACAGCTATTGTCAATCAATTACGCATGATTCAAGAAACAACCCCTTCTCCTTTTATTCGCGAAATGGTTGGTATTTTTACAGAAATGGCAGAACAAACCTTTTCAGGCGTCTATACAACCGCCTCAAAAGACACCCAATGGCTTTCTTTGTCGAATTACGCAGATCTTGTCTGCGGCGATGATTTTTCCTCTTCAGATATTGCCAATGGCAATACAGATGTTTTTCTCAATCTCCCTGCCAGCATTTTAAACAGTTATCCAGCAATAGGACGTGTAATTATTGGGGCCTTTCTCAATGCCATGGTTATAGCGGATGGTAACTATAAAAAGCGAGTTTTATTTGTCTTAGATGAAGTTGACCTTCTAGGCTATATGAATATTTTAGAAGAAGCGCGTGATCGTGGACGTAAATACGGAACATCCCTAATGCTCTTTTATCAATCTTCTGGTCAGTTGGTCAATCACTTTGGAGAATCAGGAGCACGTTCATGGTTTGAAAGCTGCTCCTTTGTCAGCTATGCTGCCATTAAAGACCTCCAAACGGCTAAAGATATTTCAGAACGCTGTGGTCAAATGACTGTTGAAGTCACCGGAACGAGCAAATCAAGAGGTTTATCTTTAGGAAAGAGCTCTTACAATATCAATTACCAACAAAGAGCTCTCATTTTACCCCACGAAGTTATTCAAGAAATGCGTCAAGATGAACAAATTATTCTGATGCAAGGACAACCCCCTTTACGTTGTGGTCGAGCGATCTATTTTAGAAGAAAAGAAATGTTAGCCGCAGCTGCAAAAAACCGTTTTGCCCCAAAAGCACAGAAAAACTAAAAAACACCCTCTAATGGAGGCCATGCATCAAAACAAAAACATCAAAGGATAAAAGCAGAGATTCTATCTCATAAAAGCCTATAAAGAAGGAATTCCCGCTTGATACAACAAGAAAAGTATGGAGAAAAGTCTTTGAATGATGGTATTATGCCTGTGCTTACCAATGCCAATTTTCTTTATAAAGCACTCTCCTCATCTCCAAATAATAAATACCAATCATATCTATGCCTTGAGAATCCTATCAAGAAACTTTTGAAGGCACCGCTTTTATAGGGAAATTTTTCTACAAAAAAATTAAAAGACAATATGCATGAAAACAACCCAAATGAACCATTCTCTCTCAGTAAAAGAAAAAAGTGCCAAGATAAAGATTGATACACTCAAAAACACCTACGAATTTGAGGGATTTTTTCCTCACCCAAGTCTCAACATCTCAAAACAATATGCGTGGGGGATTTTCAAACAAAAAGTTTAACACACTCTCATGGACAATGTAACATTATAAGGAATGTAACAATGCCAAAAGCAAAAGAAAAAACAAAAGGAATTCCCTCACCCCATAATTATATCTATCTTGGTACCCAAATTCTCAAAAATAGATATGGAGAAACAGATTTAAAACGCTTTCTGGAAAAATGCTCACATGATAGGCAAAAAGCCATGATCAATCTGCGTGCAGAACCCCTGCCAGAATATTTTAATTCAACTTATCTATGCCATATCCACCAACAATTGTTTAAAAATACCTTTGTATGGGCTGGACATCTGCGCCATATCCCCTTCGCATTTACAGACGATAGCATTGCCGCCATGCCAGAAATGAAAAGAATGGAATGGGGCAATAATTTTGCAACCGGTGAAGAAATCCCTGAACTCTTACAAAAATTAGATCAAACGCTTGCCGAAAAAGACAATTTGCAAGGCTTAACACGCGAAGAATTTGTCAAGGAAGCAACGAGTCTATTTTACTCTCTTCACAAAATCCACCCATTCATAGATGGCAATGAGCACACAGAACAAGTCTTTTTTGAAAATCTTGCCAAAGCTGCAGGACATCAGCTTGACTTTTCGCTTGTCACACAAAAACGTATGATGGCTGCCTGTAGCGAAGCAATGCAATATAGCAATACACAACTGTTGAAAGATCTTTTTGAGGATATCTCCAATCCCCCCAAAATACGTCTTTTAAAAGAATTTATGGACCATATAAACAATACGGGACGCAACGTGGATGATCGCCTTGTTATAGCAACAAAGGCAGGAGAAACCTATATAGGAACTTATAAAGGTTGTTATTCAGAAGGTTTTATACTCGATGTGCAAGGAACTTACATCATTGGTAGCAAAGATGATCTCACACCAGAACGATTAAAAACACTAAAACCTGGTGATATCATTACCTTTACCGCCCCCAACAGCAAAGAGCTTGAAAACACGCTTATTCCAAAAGAAACATTAGCGCCTCTCACAAAAAGTGAATGTGCCAAAACAGTTGCGCTAGATAGTTACGTTCTCAAAGCTCAAAAGCAAGTCCGAGCTTACACAAAAACTGTTTATGGTGACGCAAACGTATTAAACGAACAGATAGAAGAAATTATTAAAAATCCAGAATTAGGCAGACAGTTTGCTAATCAGATTAAACAGGCACCGCACTCTGTTTCTCCTCTTGCAGGTTTTAGTATATGCGGTCTACAAAATCCGGCACGTGTACACGCTCGAAATTATCTTGATGTGCTCTCTCTTGCAATTGAGAATTATGTGTATACTGTAGAAGCTACCTATAATATAGTCACTCGAGACCATAAAATTAAACAAGAACGCCTTGGAAAAGCGGTAGAGAATCCCAGTCAAAACTTGAAAAATATTTTTGCTTTATCACCGGAAAAACAAAGAGAAATCTTGTCTCAATCTCCTCAATTACACCAAGAGCTCCGTACTTTTATAAACAGTTTAGAACATCGTCTCTCATCAAACGAATGTAGTGCGATCACAAACAAAGATTATGAAACACTTGCACAAAGTATTGGTATATCAGAACAGAAAGCACGAGAAATTACCGACATTGTTCAAAAAGCAAGGAACGCTCATAGCCAATTCTACACACGCACACAAAATCGTTCAAATACACTTGCTATGGCCAACTAAAAAATATGAAACTTTGTTTTTTTGATTTAAACACCTATGTGGAAGAGATATTTTAATATTCTTATCATACATGCAAAAAACAGACTACTTAAGCGCCCTACCACCAATTTTGCACATAGCATATACACCATATCCAAAGCAATTGGACAGGATAATTGTTAATTCCTTTTAAACGTCATGATTACTACTGACGAAAGCTACAAAAGCCTATTTTATTTGTCTTAGATGGAGTCGATTTTCGTGGTTATATGAATATTTTAAAAAGAGCACTCATTTTACCCCACGAAGTTATTCGAGAAATGCGTCAAGATGAACAAATTATTCTGATGCAAGGCTCCCCTTCGCAATGTGGTTGCGCCATCTATTTCAGAAGGAAAGAAATATTAGCCGCAGCTGCAAAAAACCGCTTTGCTCCACAAAAGAAAAACTAACTTCCTATTATGAGATCTTGACTATGAAAAGACCAACCACAAAAACAACATACATTTCTATTTTTTAAAAACCCGTTAACAAAAAGTTTTTGACCGCTTCTTCACACATAAGGAAAACATGATAAAAAATCCGTGTTTTTTCCTTTTTGTATTTTGTGTATCGTTTTACCAGTACCCATCGTCTTTACAAGAAAGCCCCCCTCAAATCACCTATAACCAAACCAACATTTCCACTTGAGAACGTCCTGCAAATACATTCCTACAAAGCTTTTTGTTTATAATTTATCCCCTACAAACAAGCAAAAACATTTCACAACGCTAATCACCAATATCAAGACTTAAGAAAAAAACGGTTGATCTTTGAGACAACAACTCTCAAAACACCTACACTCAAGAACATCGATTTTTCCCAAAAAATATTTAAGATATACATCAAAATGAATAAATCATTCTTATACAAGCTTTTCCCCCTTTACGATATCATAAAGTGTTCTATTTTTATGATAAAGCGCTGAAAAAGGTTTTTCTCCCCAACCAAAGAAAGGGTTTCCTCTCTTATGGATCTTAAAGCAGCGCAATATAATAAGAGCAACAATACAAAATAAAAAACATTTTGTTGCAAAAATACACAAAAAAGATGTTCGTATGGCAAGATATTCATATGGAGCAATAAAAAAAACATAATGGAGAAAAATTTTTGATGACAGCTTTTGCCCATAGATTCAGCAATCTGAGAGCTGTGTATGAAAAGTACCAGCACCATCCACTAACCAAGAGCGATTACACCCGCTATATCCACGCCCCTCATCAAAGCGCTCTTGCAAACAACTTTGTTAAAGGAAAAAACAACAATTTTAAGCAACATTTTTCTTTTTGACCTCTTCCTTACACCTCAAAAAACGAAGATTTTACCCAGAGTCAATTTAGAGAAAATCCATTTTCTGACCACTCATGGGCTTCATATCAGCGCCCTAAATACCAGCATTTTACAGTACAAGATAATAAACAAAGGAAACATCAGAAAAGCTTTTCAAAAGCATCACAAAACGATTGATACAACATCCATACACTGAAGGGAAAAGCACTCCCTCTCATAACACCCAAAATCTCAAAAGAATACGCGAAGGGGAATTTTTCACATGCAGTGTTTAAGACGCTCATCAACCACCACCCTACCTACTTAGGAGAGATTACATGTTAGAGCAAAATTATCTATATAAAGGAACCAAAACACTCAAAAATAAATATGGCATCAAAGACCCTAAAAAACTGTATCAACGCAGTACCCATGACGTCACTAAAGCAGCCATCAATTTTCGCCATGAACCACCCCCACAAAAATTTGATGCTTCCTATCTAAAACTAATCCACTGGAGCCTCTTCCACGAAACTTTTGAATGGGCGGGCCACACCCGCGATACATCCTTTACATTTGAAGATGGCACCACTGCCCATATGCCAGCGATGCGTCCCAAAGGTTATGAAGTTCCTTTTGCTATCGGTCCACAGATTAAAAAAAAACTCACACAACTCGAAAAAATACTGAACCAGAAGAACAATTTAAAAGGTTTATCGCGCCAAGAATTTGCTGAAAGTGCCGCTGAAGTTTTTATGGCGCTAGAGCACGCACATCCTTTTAGAAAAGGGAATGGGCGCGTCAATCGAATGTTTATGGAAAAACTTGGACAAGCAGCAGGGCATACCATTGACTTTTCTTTCATCACAAAAGAACGCATGACAGTAGCTTGTATTGAAGCCATGCAATATGGCAATCCCCAACCGATGAAAGATCTTTTTGAAGATATCACCCATCCGCAAAAATCCCTTGTTTTAAAAGAATTCATCTCCCAAATGAGAAACGCTGGACTGGATGAAATTAACGATCGTGTTGTTGTTGCAGAAAAGGAAGATGTAACCTATGAAGGCGTCTTTAGAGGTTTTTCAGCAGAAGGTTTTGTCATGGAAATAGAAGGGGCTTTCGTCGTCGGACACAAAGATGATCTCACCCCAGAACTCGTCAAAACATTACAAAACGGTGCCCGCCTCTGCTTTCAAAAAACCAACGTTCAAAGCTTAAAAGAAACACTGATCCCAAAAGAAACATTAGCCCCTCTTACCCATGAAGAGTTATTTGAAAGGATTTCAAATGACGCTTATGTTGAAGGGAGCCGAAAAGAAATCGAAAATTTATCAAAGACTGTTTATGGTAAAACCCACACCTTAAAGACAACATTAGATATCATAACGGTAGCTCCAAACTTAGGAAATCAGTTTGCCGATGAAACTTTACAAAACCCTCAATCAATTTCTAAATTTGCTGGGAGTAAAATACTTGGCATGAAAAGTTCAAATCGCAGACAAGCCGAACAGGCTGTTCCACAACTCAGCCAAGCCCTTAAAAATTATGGCGCAATAACACAACAAACAAAAGATGCAATTCTAGAGCAACACCAAAGAGAACAAAATCGCCTGAACCACACTGTCGAAAAACCTGGAAAAAATTTACAAAACCTTTTTTCCTTACCAGAAGAACAACAAAGGGAAGCTTTATTGCATTCTCGTTCACTGCGACAAGAACTCCATACCTTTTCACGACAACTACACAATCGTCTATCCTCAGAAGATCGTAAAGCCATACAAGAAAAAGATTATACCAGACTAGCTTGCCTCCTTGGGACATCGGAAAGCAAAGCAAAAGAAATTGCGAATACTGTAAAGAACACCCAAGAAGCACAATGTCAAGCTCGCAGCTTGAAAGTTAGTCGTTCCTCATCGCTGGCTCTTACCGGCTAAAAACGCGTGAACTTTTGCCTTCCAACAGAACTCTTTATACCAATCATTTTATCTCCATTGCGCCCACCAATTGTTTTAAAATGTTACAAAAGATAGTCCTAAAAATGAATCCTATAATTTACTATAACTTATTGATAATATTTCATAAAAAAACTGTATAAAAGACATAAATGTCCATTACATATCAATATGAATAGCGCGAAGTCTTTGGAGACCATTCAGTTTGATATTCTTCTTTTGTCTTAAAAAATATCAAAAAGTGGGAAATGCGCCAAAGAGGTTTTCTAAAAATATTGAAAGGAAACAGCCATGAAAAAAAATCACCCACAACCAGCCCCCCAGAACCCACAACCCCAGAGTCAAGCCCCCCTCTACGCAAAAGTTAATAAACCACCCAAAGAACAGCGCAACCCACAACAATATACACTTCAACAACCACCAGAAACGATCTATGCTCCCCAAAAGCCACTTGAACAACAAAATCTAGGAGCTTCTAATGTAGGAGACCTCTACGCAAAGGTTAACAAACCACCCAAAGAACAGCGCAACCCACAACAATATACACTTCAACAACCACCAGAAACGGTCTTTGCTCCCCAAAAGCCACTAGGAAATCCCTATGACAGACTTGGTGGGAGATCAAGTGATGAGCGACGCACCGACAGACTCGTAAACCCCTATTCAATAACGGATCTGGCGGCGCAAGGTTGGCAAACACCCTACGACACAGTTGGTGGAGGTGCACAGGGTGGACGACATCCCCAAGAACCAGAACATCTCTATGCAGAGCTTGATTTTGGTGCAAATGGTGGACGCTCTCCCCAAAGACCACTCGAAGCTGTCTATACAACGGTTGGCATGGGGGCTGAAGGCGGGCAAGAGTCTGAACAACTAGAAAATCCCATCTATCTAGGCGTTGGCGGAAATAGAATCTCCCCTCCCAGAACCCCAAAAGATGTGGTTACAACAAGGCTTTTACAAAACACAACCTTTCAATATGGTGTAAGAGAAATCCAAGAGCGATGCAAAGTTGTTTATGGAAAAGAACATGCTTTGAATGGACCACTTGCGAAGATCCTTGACGATCCTCAAAATGCAGAACAAATCTTATGGGACCTTGCAGAAAACCCTCAAAGCGCTGGTAAGCTTGCAGGTCACAAAATACTTGGTGTAAAATCTCCAAGCCGCAGAGAAGCTGAAGATGAGTTTATCCACCTTTGCTCAGCTCTTGAGAGGCATATACATAATACACAAAAGCTCCATAAACAGTTTACACGTGAACAGGAAAGAGAAAGAGATCAAAAACAAGAAAATCCAGAAAGAGAAGCAGAACACAGACACCACCATCATCATCACGCAAGAGGACAAGAACAAAGTAGTCCAGAGTACAGCCCACAACAACAAAGACATGGAGAAAAAGGAATGGCTTTTGCCATGTAAGTGGACATAAACATAAAAACAGATAGTTTTTGTTTTTCATGTAATCTTTTTTTCAGTGAGTTTCTTGGCGCAAATCGTTTCATAGCGATTGCGCCAAGAGTTGTTTTAAAATATTACAAAAAATAGTTCTAAAAGTGGATCCTGTAATTTATTGTAACTTATTGATAAAATTTCATAAAAAAACTGTATAAAAGACATAAATGTTCATTACATATCAATATTGAATAGCGCAGAATCTTTGGAGGTCATTCGGTTGGATATCTTCCTTTATATCAAAGTTATCAAAACTAAAAGTGGGGAATGCACCAAAGAGGTTTTCTAAAAATATTGAAAGGAAATATGTATGAAAAAACATCATCCACATCCTTCTGCAAATCCAGAAGCACTCTATGCAAAAATTAATAAACCAACCAGAGGAAACCAGCGCGGTCCAACCCCAGAAGAGGAAGTTCTATACGCAACTGTTAGCAGTGTTTCTCCTTCAAGAGGTAAACATCAAAAGACAGAAGATCCTGAAACTGACTATACAACGGTTGCTTCTGCAAAACATGAAACTGATGTTCTATACGCATCAGTTAGCAGCGTTACCGCTTCTTCAAGAGGTAAACATCAAAGGACAGAAGATCCTGAAACCGACTATACAACGGTTGCTCCGTACCAAAGAGGAAAGCCTTCATCTTCCCTCACAGCTGATCAAATAAGTGTCATGCTTTTAAAAAATCCACACGTCCAAGCACATGCAGAAGAAGTCATACACTGGAGTAAAATTGTTTATGGCGATGATACGATTTTCCAGCAGCACTTGCAAGGAATACTTACAGATCCCACTAAAGGAAAAGACCTTTCAAATCAACTTGCTGAAAATCCTGAATCTATGCATAAGCTCGCTGGCCGCTCCACACTTGGCATAAAAAGTCAAGCACGCAAAGAAGCTGAAGACGGTTTTAAATCGCTCGTTGATGCCGTTGATGGTTATACAAAGGCTGTACAAGACGCAGCAACAAGACTATCGCAAACCCCTCTAGCGGAACAAAGACGCCATCAAGAAAATTCTCAGCAAGTTGAGAGACACCATCATCATCATCGTCATCACGCAAGAGGACAAGAACAAAATAGTTCAGAGCACAGCCCTCAAAGACAAAGACAAGGAGAAAAAGGATTTTCTTATGCCATGTAAAGGGGCATAAACATAAAAACAGATAGTTTTTGTTTTTCATGTAATCTTTTTTTCAGTGAGTTTCTTGGTGCAAATTGTTTCATCGCGATTGCACCAAGAATTGTTTTAGAATGTTACAAAAAATAGTCCTAAAAATGGCGCCTGTAATTCACGATAACTATTGATAACTTATTGATAATATTTCACAAAAAAACTGTATAAAAGACACAAATGTCCATTAAGCTGATTGCAAATAGCGCAGATCTTTGGAAGCTCATTCAGCTCGATATTTTTTTTGTCTCAAAGCGATCCAAGCATAAAAGGCAAGAATGCACCAAAGAGGTTTTCTAAAACAATTTTTGAAAGGAAACATGCATGAAAAAAAAACACCCTCATCCTTTTCCATCCTCTTCAATACAAGAACTTATAAAGCTCTATGAACAAGCGGCGGCAGAGGTCTCAGGCGCAGCCCCCCTTCCTAAAGAAACACCTTCAAAAAGCAAAAGACTGTCATCCATACCGGAAGAAGATGAGGAAAGACAATCTCTTTTAAGCGAAGAAACTGTACATGCATCAACAAATCCAACAGCTTCGTTAACAAGAGGCAGCTCTACCAAAAGGCAGCAAAAACCTGAAACGACACACTCAACAGTTACTTCACAAGTTACCCAAAGAACAACAAGAGTTCTCTCAGAGGAAGAAATCATTCTATTGCTTCCACACCATTCATTGGTTCGAACCTATCAAGAGGAAATCCAACGTTTATCCGCAAGTGCCTATGGTAACCCAAACATTTTGCAAGAAAAAATGCAGGAAATTCAAAGAAATCCCGCTGCAGGAGAAGAGCTCTCATGGCGCATGGCAGCATATCCTGAAAGTTTTGTTAAACTTTCCGGCACCAGCGCGTTGGGCTTTAAAAGTCGAGTACGTAGACACGCGGAAGAGAGTTATTCCGCTCTCAGTGTCACCGTTGATTGTTATACAGAAGCTGTAAAACAGGCAAGAGAGAGCCTCGTACAATCTCCAGAGCAAGAACTCAAAAACTATGAACGCTTCATGGGGAAGGAAGCCGTCGCTAAACTTCTGCAAAAACCAGATCATCGTGAAAAAGAAACTCTTTCAGAGACAGAAATTTCTACCCAAATTCAACAACATTCAAAAGTCAAAAGACACCTCGCCCAAATCCAATATTGGTGTAAAGTTGTTTTTGGGAACGAAAACATTTTGCAATCACAAACAGAAGAGCTTTTCCAAAACCCTGAAACAATAGAAGCACTCGCACAGCAACTTGTCGGAAATCCTCAATCTTTTCACAAGTACGCTGGTCATAACTTTTGTGGCTTTAAAAATAAAGCACGCAGACATGCTGAAGCGGGTCTTTCTCACCTCATTGACGCCGCTGACAATTATGCAACAGCTGTAACACAAGTAAGAGAGAGCCTTTCAAAAACTCAGCAGGCAAAACAAGAACACAATGAAGCACCTTCTGACAGAGCGCAAAATTTGCATCAACAACAAAGCGTCTCACAGTCTGCTCAACGCCCTGAGCCTTCAATAGTAACGCATGAAGGAGCAACACCCCTTGGACAACAAAGAGAAACAGATGTTCGTCCTCGCAAAACTGCCGCCCCAAAAGCGATGGCTTTTGCCAGCTAAACAGACATAAGTTTTCACGTTGAATCTAACGTCTTGGCGCAACACAGGAAAGAGGTGTTTGCGCCAAGAAAGAGAGAAAAATTGAAACAAAATTTATTTTTCTGTCCCTTAACCCAAACACTGAGAAAATAATCTTTAGAGAATGATTATGATCTGAACCATAAGAGTCAAATTGTGCGAGACCATTCAGTTTCATATCCTCTCTCATAAAAGCAAATGAAAAAGCATAAAACAGAATAAAAACCAACGTATATTTTTAAATAGTATTTAAAAACAATATTGGAAGAGTTTGAAAGGAACATGTATGAAAAAAAGAAATCCCTCCCCTTTTATCACCGAAATGATGGAAAAATTTCAACAACAGGCTGAACAATCCCCTACCAGAACCCCTCCTTCCCAAGTTTCTCAAAGTTTGCCAAAAGCAACTGTAGAAAAACGCCCAGAAAATTTATCCCCCCACCCAAAAGTTGCTCCACCACCACCCCCTCGTATGAAAAGCTCAGTGCAAACCAACACAATGTCTCCTAACGCCAAAAACCAAGAGACGCCTCCCCCACAAAAAAAAGCAGCTCCACCAAAACCTCCGCGTGCAAAAGAGAGGCAACAACATAAACAAACAGTTCAAGAGTCCCCCTTCCTACAGACAAAAGTGGCTCCACCCCCTCCTCCACGCATGAGAGAAAAAACACAAACCGGCACAACAATCTACAACTCAAAAATCCAAGAAAACTCCTCTCCGCACACAAAAGCAGCTCCACAAAGACCTCCACGTGCAAAAGAGAGACAACAACATAAACCGACAGTTCAAGAGTCCGCCCCCCTACAGACAAAAGTGGCTCCGCCCCCTCCTCCACGCATGAGAGAAAAAACACAAGCCGACGCAAAAATCCTCAACTCAAAAATCCAAGAACACTCCTCTCCGCACACAAAAGCAGCTCCACAAAGACCTCCACGCGCAAAAGATAAGCAACAAAACAAAACAACAGCTCAAGAGGGAGAACATCTCTATGCAACGCCTGCTCCGCCCCTTCCCCCACGCATGAGAGAAAGAGTACAAAATGGCACAAAAATCCAAAATCCTGAAACACACGAACCAAGTGTTAGACCCAAAACACTATCACATATGAAAGTCAGGCAGCAAAGCAGTTCATCATCACAAGACAGTGGAACATATGCCGTCCCGCCTTCAAGAAAACCGCACCGTATGGAAAACAGAAAACAAAGCGATACTGTCGTCCAAAAGCCTGCCTCTCCACACACAGCAATTGAACAACCAAAACCGTCTCACGAACAAAAACCATCTATTAATACAATGGAAAGAGAGCTATTGCTCGTAGCATATCAAGAAGAGATACGATTTTTGTGCGAAAAGGTTTATGGCGAACGGCTTATTTTAAGTGAAAGAATAGAAGCAATCAAAGAAAACCCCGATATGGGAGAACAGCTCTTATGGGATGTTACAGAACGGCCTAAGTCTATTTCTAAGCTTGCTGGTAGAAAAGTTCTTGGCATAAAAAATCATGCGCGCAAACAAGCTGAAGAAACTCTTCCTACCCTATGTGCTGCTATTAACGGTTATGTGTATACTTCAAAATATACAAAAAGTGAAAATATTTCTCAAGGTCCTCACACGGAACAACAACATCAGCGACAAGTACAAGAGGAAGAGCTAACAAATCAACATTTACAAAATCCGCTCAATTCAGAAAAGAAAATAAAGCCTCTCTCAAATGAGGAAATTGCCCGCAGAGTTCAAAAAGATCCATCGGTTCAATATGGTCAAAGAGAGATCCAATATTGGTGCCAAATTGTTTATAAGGATCCATTTATTTTGCAATATAGAATAGAAGATATGCAAAAAATTCCAGAGATGGGAGAAGAGCTTGTATTTCAAATTGAAAAGGATTGTACATCTTTTGCTCCTCTTGCTGGTAAGCAAGTCCTTGGCTTAAAAAACGGAGCACGAAAAGCTGCTGAAGAAAATCTTCCTACTCTTTGTACCGCCATTAAGGATTATGCTGATACGATAAAACAGTTAAGAGAAACCATTGTGCAAAACCATCAGGCAGAACAACAAAAACGTCATCAACCGCTTAACGATCTCGATAAAAAATTGCAACAGCAGCAAAGCTTATCGCAGTCCCCGAAGCTACCTGAATGCTCAACAGCAAAGCGGCATCAAGAAGTTGCAGAAACATCTAGGCAAGAACATCAACCGCATGTTCGACCGCACAGAACCGAAACATCAAAAGCAATGGCTTTGTCGTGATAGTCTAATCATCGTTGACTTTTCATACAAAACTTTGGTGCAATTATCTTGCCAAGATTGCACCAAAGACGGTGTATGAAATACAGAAATTTTTGAATAAGACACCCCATTATTTTACAGAATTCATTGATAAAATTTCACGATAATACTTTATAAAAATTACAAACTTTAACTTTGTTCCATGATTAACTTGGTTCCATGCGAATAAGGTCAATTTTTTCAATCATTCAAATAGGCATTCTTCTTTGAAGAAAACACTATGAAAATAACATAAGGCAAAAAATGTAAACAAAAAAAAATTCAAAAAATAATGTTACCATTTGAAAGGAAATATGCATGAAAGAAAACACAGAACATTGTGCCTCCTCTACACAGGAAGAATTGCAAGAACAACACTCTGTAATTAATGCAGCCATTTCAAAGCAAATCAATGAAGAAGCGCAAAATTTTTTCTACCCCAATAGCAAAGTGCTTAAAAATAAATACCGCATCAAAGATAAAGAAATATTAAAAGAATGCTGTTCTAATGATGTAAAAAAAGAAATGATAAAACTGCACCAAGAACCTCTACCAGAGCAGTTTAATGCCTCTTATCTAAAATACCTTCATCAAGGCCTCTTTTCCCGTGCATTTGAATGGGCCGGACAAACACGCGAAGAGCCTTTTACATTTGAAGATGGCACTGTTGCTTCTATGCCCATTTTGAAAAGAAAAGAATTTACAAAACCTTTTGCGATTGGCAGAAAAATACAGGAGGGACTAGAAAAGTTAGATAAAACGCTTGCTGAAAAGAATAATTTACAAGGCTTAACGCGCGAAGAATTTGTTGAACAAGCAGCTAGTATAATGATAGATTTGCACCACTTGCATCCTTTCAGAGAGGGCAATAGGCGCACAAAGAGACTGTTTGTTGAAAAACTCTCTCAAGCAGCAGGACATGAGCTAGATTTTTCTCTTGTGAGCAAAAAACGTAAAGACTTTGTCCGCGCCGCTGCCATGGAACATGGCAACCCAGAGCCTATGAAGCATCTGCTTGAAGATATCTCAAATCCAGAAAAATTGCTCCTCTTACGAGAATTCACCAACTCTATGAGAGAGCTTGGATTGGATGAAAAAAATTATCATCTCGCTGTCGTTGCAAAAGAAGGAGAAACCTATCATGGTACCTATAGAGGCAGTGGACCCAATGGCTTCATGCTTGATGCCAACGGGATTTTCATCTTGGGAAATAAAAAAGATCTCACCCCAGAGCAAATACAGACATTAAAAATCGGTGATGCCCTCTCCTTTACAGCACAAAAAGTTCAAAACCCAGAAAAAACCCAGCAAAAAACATTGCTTCCAGAAGAAAAAAGAGCCACTCTTAAAAACGATGAAATAACTGAAAAGAGCAAAGACAACGCATCCATTCAAACAAAGAAAAAAGAACAAGCCCATTTTTCACCGTGGATTGTTCCTCATGCTTTACATGACAGCGTTGAAGTTATGCCCCAAAGTTTGCAAGAACAAGAAAAAGAACAAATGGCACAACCAATTGCTCAATCGGTTTCCGCTATGAGGCAAATGCAAAAAGATTTTCAAAAAAACATTTTACAGAGCAGTAATACAGCGACAAATAATCCAATATCTGTCAAAATGACAAAGGAAACACGCTCTGATCATCAAGAAAGAACAAAACAGCCCCCAAAAAAAGCAATGGCATACTGGGATACTGGTACAAGAAAAACGAACACCGTCCCTCTCACCTTACAGGAGAAATTATCATCACCGCCTGAAACCGAAGAAAATAAGACAATACATCGTAATTTCTTTTATCCCAATAGTATCACCTTAAAGAATAAATATGGAATAAAAGACTATGGAAAATTAAAAGTGCAATGTGCCCATGATACAACAAAAGCAATCATTCATCTGCGCCAAGAAGCGCCACCACAAAAACTAACCTCCACATATCTCCAATATATTCATCACACCCTATTTAAAAATACTTTTGAATGGGCCGGACAAACACGCGAAAAACCATTTACATTTGAAGATGGTACCGTTGCTTATATGCCAATGATGAAAAAAGCTGGTATTTCTTTTGCCTCAGCAAAACAGATACAGGAGGGTCTAGAAAATTTAGATAAAATACTTGCTGAAACGAATAGTTTAAAAGGCTTAACCCGCGAAACATTTGTTGAACATGTCACTGAAATGTTGATACAGCTCAACTATACACATCCTTTCAGAGAAGGCAATGGACGCACGCAACGAATGTTTTTTGAAAAACTTGGGCAAGTTGCTGGCCACACACTCGACTTTTCTCTTGTAACAGAAAAACGTATGAATCTTGCCAGTATTGCATCGCTAAAACATAACGATAAAGAAGAAATGAAACATCTGCTTGAAGATATTTCAAATCCAGAAAAAACACTTATTTTAAAAGAATTCATGGACAGTATGAAACATATCGGGCTTGAGAGTATTCATCATTATCTTATTATAACAGCAAAAGAAGGTCATACCTATAAAGGCTTTTACAGAGGCAGTGGACCCAATGGCTTTATGCTTGATGCTAACGGAATTTTCATCTTGGGAAATAAAAAAGATCTCACCCCAGAGCAAATACAGACATTAAAAATCGGTGACGCCCTCTCCTTTACAGCACCAAAAATTCAAAACCAGCAAGAAGTGCTTATCCCCGCACAAACAATAGCCCCCCTTACCAACAATGAAATTGCCACAAGGATAAAAAACAACGCATCCATTCAAGCAAGAAGAAAAGAAATAGAAACTTTGTGCCAAATCATTTATGGTAATCGTCATATTTTGCGGGAAAGAATTGAGATGATCCATGAAAATCATACTGAAGGAGAACAACTCACCTATCAAATTACCACCTCTCCCCAATCAATTTCTAAGCTTTCTGGTAGCAATGTATTTGGCATAAAAAACAACGCGCGCGCCCATGCTGAAGAAAATATTTTGCCCCTCTGTAGAGCCATTGATCGTTATATCAATATTTCTAAACAAACAGAAAGAGACATTCTCCATACCCATCATGTAAAACAAAGGCGGTGTGAACAGTTGGTAGAAATGCCTAAGGCTTGGATGAAAAATCTCCTTTCCTTGTCAAAAGCACAACAGCAAGAAACTTTATCAAACTCTCCTGAATTAAGGGGAGAGATAAGGACTTATATCAAAAAAATCAATGAGCGCTTATCTTCAAACGAGCATGAAGTTATAAAAGAAAATAATCCTGAAAGACTTGCGAAGAGTCTTGGCACATCAACCATCAAAGCAAAAGAGATTATGGAAATAGTCAAGCAGATAAAAGAGATAGAACCGCATATACAACCCATGTATTTTTATAACCATAAATTCGATGAGCGCTTAGCACCAAACCAGTATCAATCTATCCAGCATCAATCTATAAAGAAAAATAATGAAAAAAAATGTTCCAACACCCTTGATAAAGAAGCAATTAAAGTGCAAAAAATGACAGAAATCGTCAATCAGAGTCCCAAAAGACAAGAAAATATTCAACCTCACAAAACGGAGCACACAAAAGAAATGGCAATGAATATCTAAAAGGTTTATAAACTTTAACTTTTTTGCCCCCTCTGGTAAAAATGATAGCCTTTACCCCCCCTCTGCCTTCATCGGCAAATCAATTGCACCTCAACGAGAATGGAAACCATGAAAGAACAAATTGATCTTATTTCCTCAGATTTTATCCTCATCAACTGTGAAAAGAAACCTGAACAGGAAAAATGCTGTTGAAAGATCATGTCTTCCTATCCTCTTGTTTATGTAATCTCTAAAATGAAAAGGCAGCCAAATTTGGGGAGAATATAAAGCCGTAAAGATAAAAATAAATCACCAGCTTTACCATCACCTTTTAGCTCAGCCTTACGACTTTTTAAAACATCTAAAGCGCTGTTTTTTTTAATAATGAATAAATAATGGAAATTGCGTATTGCTCCACGCTTTTATTTTATTTGCGTTCTTTAATAGGGTCACACCCCTCACATAAAACAGGACGGTATTGGGTTGCACTATTCACGACATCACACCATAAAGAGAAATTATCATTATATATCCCTACATATCCCTTCAAACTGTTATAATATCACTCGCATATTTCAGTTTGAAAAAGAAATTTTAATTATTTTATGGTAACAATAAAAATTTTAATGCAACAGTAAACAAGGAGCATAAAAAAGTCTTCAAGCACCATTGTTGACAGAAAGATAAACGCCGTCGTAAAACGCTTTCAAAAAGTATCCTTGATTAGGATAGAGATCAGATTTTTACGATTTAAAACGCTTTATTTCTCCTGTCATCGCTTCTCTTTTACAACAAAGCTGATATATCTTTATGACATTGATTAAAAAAATTGCAACAGTTGCTTCCGGAACCCTCATGAGCCGTATTTTTGGCTTCGTACGCGAAATGCTTATGGCCGCGGCCCTAGGGACAGGTCCTGTTTCTGATGCCTTTAACGCTGCTTTTCGTTTTCCCAACACATTTCGTCGTTTTTTTGCTGAAGGTGCCTTTAACGCTGCTTTCATTCCTCTTTTTGCAAAAAAAATCACTGAAGAAGGTCACGAAACGGCATGCAAATTTGCAGAAGAAGTCTTTGGCGTTCTCTTTTCGCTGCTCTTACTGTTAACGATTGCGATGGAACTGAGTATGCCTTTTTTGGTACGAACCATTATTGCCCCAGGTTTTACCGAAGATGCAACAAAATTTAACGCTACAATTCACTTTACTGCAATCATGTTTCCCTATTTAACCTGCATGTCGCTTGCTGCCATGATGGGGGGCATGCTTAATGCGCTGCGACGCTATTTTATTGCCGCCATTGCCCCACTCTTTTTAAACATTATTTTGATTGGTGTGCTTGCCTATGCTTGGATCTATAAACTTGACGCTTGGCATATTGGCTTAAATCTCTCTTGGGGTGTATTGGCAGCAGGGCTTCTTCAGCTCACCTTAATTGCCCTTGCTTTGCGTCAAAGTGGAATGAAAATTTCCTTCCGCCAGCCCCATTTAAGTCCTAATGTTCGTAAGCTATTAACTTTAGCATTCCCAGCAGCCATCACAGGTGGCATCACGCAAATTAATTTGCTTATTAATACCAACATTGCTTCTAGTCAATCGGGTGCTGTCTCTTCTTTGATGTATGCTGATCGTCTTTATCAATTGCCTTTAGGCGTAATCGCCATTGCCGTTGCAACCGTTCTTTTACCAGAGTTAACACGCGCTTTGCGGAGCAAAAAGCATAAAGAAACCCACCATTTACAAAATCGCTCTATTGAATTAACATTGTTGTTAACACTTCCAGCATCCATCGCTTTTTTGCTGCTCTCCACTCCCATTGTCAGTTTGCTCTTTGAACGAGGACAATTTACCAGTCAATCAACACACCATGTTGCACAATTATTGGAGCTTTATGGACTAGGACTTCCAGCTTTTGTTCTTATTAAGGTCTTTATTCCTAATTTTTTTGCCCATGAAGATACCAAAACACCGATGATTTTTACAGGTATTTGCGTTTTCATCAATATCAGTCTCGCCTTAACATTATTTCCTATTCTATCTGCACGAGGCATTGTTATTGCTGAAATTACCTCTGGATGGGCCAACACCCTTTTGCTGTGGAGTGTCCTTATCAAACGCGGTTATTGGAAATACGACTTCCAACTGATAAAGCGAATATTATGTCTCATGATGGCAACTCTTTTGAGTGCACTAGCCCTCTATTACGGATTGAATGTGTTTGTTTTTTTGTCTTTTCCTTTATCCTCACAAGCATCATTTTTCTTGCGCGCGATCACCTTAGCTGGGATCATGATTGGCATATTTTTGATCTATTTTAGTGCCTATTTTTTATTCAACACCCGTTCCTTTTTTCACACGCTTAAAAATTTGAAAAAACGCTCATAATATCTATACTTTGTCAAAAACAATAAAATGAATAACCTTAATTGAAGAAAGAGCACTCCTATGGATACCTTCACACCACTTGTCTTTTCCGGCGTACAACCGAGTGGTCATTTACATCTTGGCAATTATCTTGGAGCCATTCAGCGTTGGGTTGAACTGCAAAACTCTCATCACTGCCTCTATTGTGTTGTGGATATGCATGCGCTCACAGTCAACCCAGATCCCCTTACTTTACGCGAATCCACCAGAACAGTGACAGCAGCTTTTTTAGCCGCCGGTATCGATCCTCAAAAACACATTATTTTTAACCAATCACGTGTTTTTCAACATGCTGAACTCGCCTGGATTTTTAATTGTGTTGCCCGTATCGGCTGGCTTCAACGCATGACACAATTTAAAGATAAAGCGGGAAAAGATCGCGAAAAAGCATCCATCGGGCTTTTTGCCTATCCCACTTTGATGGCTGCTGATATTTTAGTCTATCGTGCAACGCATGTTCCAGTAGGCGAAGATCAAAAACAGCATGTTGAACTCACACGCGATATTGCACAAAAATTTAACAACGACTATGCACAGCGTATTGCCGAATTAAATTTTGGTATCTCTATGCAAACAGATGAAGAAAAAAGACAAGGCTTTTTTCCCCTCCCAGAGGCGCTTATTGGAACAACAGCCACACGCGTTATGTCTTTGCGCGATGGGACAAAAAAAATGTCAAAATCAGATCCTTCAGATTTTTCACGCATTAATTTGACCGATGACGCTGATCTTATCGCAAAAAAAATACGCAAAGCCAAAACGGATTCGGCCCCACTTCCCGATACCCTTGCCGCTTTAAAAGAACGACCAGAAGTAGATAACCTGCTTGGTATTTATGCCGCCTTTGCCAAAGTTAGCAAAGAAAAGATTCTTTTAGAATTTTCTGGTCAACAATTTTCCCATTTTAAAACAGCTCTAGCCGACCTTGTTGTCCATAAGCTTGCCCCTATAACAGAAGAATTACGTCGCCTTCATCAAGAAAGCGGTTATATCGACTCTGTTTTGCATGATGGCGCTAAACGTGCTAGTATGCTCGCAGAAGAAAATATGAAAAAAATTCGTGAAATTATTGGATTTTTGCACAATACATAAAAATAATAAAACTAAAAACTGTAGAGAGCAAAAAAATCGTTTGTACAAAATAGAGAAAGTGCATGATTTCCAAACCCCAAAATCCGAAAAAAGAACCAAAGAAAAAAAACTTAGTTATTATCGATGAAACACCAGAGTGTCGGCGTGCCGTTGCGTTTGCCGCACAGCATGCCCAAAATACCAGTAGAACATTGGTATTACTTTGTGTCGTTGATAGTGTAGAATTTCAACATTTTCTGGGTGTAAACAACGTTATGCGTACAGAATCAAAGCAAAGTGCTCATAAAATATTAGGAGACATTGCCAGTGAAGTCCGCACCACCCATGCGCTTGAAACAGAAATAGTGGTGCGTGAAGGAAAAAAAATTGATGAGATTTCCAAACTGGTCGACGAAGATAAAAGGATTGCACTAATTGTTTTAGCAGCCAGTGGACATACAGAAGGACCAGGACCCCTTGTTCAATTAATCGGGAATAAAGGAACAGCTTTTTCAATCCCTGTCATTGTTATTCCTAGCAATCTTGCCGATGAAGATATTAGATCTATTGCCTAAAAAATATAATATTCTACAATGTAAGATCTTCCCAAGCCTTCATTATAAAAGGAGAATCTATGTTTATTCAAACTGAAACCACCCCAAACCCTGCAACTCTTAAATTCTTGCCAGGACGCGTGGTTCTTTCTGAGGGCGTATTAGAATTTCGTGACCGTGAAGAAGCAGCTAAAAACTCACCTTTGGCGGCTAAACTGTTTAATATTCCCAATATCAATGGTGTTTTTTTAGGCTATGATTTTATCACCGTAAGCAAAAAAGAAGGAGAATGGCAACATCTCAAGCCCGTCATTTTAGGCACAATTATGGAACATTTTCTATCCAATGAGCCAGTGATCACTACCAACGCTACAAGACAAGCACAAACCCATGCCCTTAACGAAGAATTTTATGACGAAAAAGATGCTGATATTGTCTTAACCATTAAAGAGCTCCTTGAAACGCGTATCCGCCCCGCAGTTGCCAATGATGGTGGAGATATTACTTTTCGCGGATTTGAAAATGGTATTGTTTATCTCAATATGCGCGGCTCCTGCGCTGGATGTCCCTCTTCAACGGCAACTCTCAAACATGGTATTGAAAATCTTTTACGTCATTTTATCCCTGAAGTTTTAGGCGTTGAAGCCATGCCACAATAAATATTAACCTCAATAGGTAAAATAACCACACCGATTGCCCCTCTTCAACAGCGCTCAAACATGGAATGTAAAGATCTTACGTCATTTTATTCCTGAAATTTTAGAAGTAAGCTATGCAGCCATAAAAATAGAGTACTGTTAAAAAAATCTGTCCAATAATGATACCTTCACTCACCTTTCACCTCCACATATACCTTAAAAAGCTTTCAAAGCTCCCTTTAGGAAACATACGTTGTTTCAACAAACCAATTTACGTACACAGAAGTACAACGCATGAGCGTACATTTTAAATTTATTTTATCTCATAATCTTGTCATGCAATTTTAATCAAGAAAACACGACCTCGTTACAAAAAAGCCCCCCAAAAAAGAAAACATTGCAAGATAGAGTGCCCATTTGCTTCATCTTTCTCAGCTCTCCAAACGACAAATCACGCAAAATACTTCTTGTAGCAAGCCGGCACCATCATCATATCTGCCAGCCCCCAATGTTGCGATAGCCCTTGGCACTTAAGACGATTCATAAGAGTCATTTTTAATCCTTTCTTGTACAGTTTTTACCCACACGCCAGCCCCGCTTGTGGTATGCAAGCAAGTGATTTTAATTGATTTAACATGGAACAGATTTGAAATGAGAGAATCCCACGTTATTCGGGGTTCTAACTCAATATAAATAATGCTAATTTATTATTATAAATCAATATGTTGTAGAAGAAAGTTGACAAAGATCACATTTTGCAACTTGAATGAAAATTCTGACATTCTTCTTATTTCAATTCTGTTTATGTTGCACCAATAAAAATCGTCCGCTTACACAGCACAAACTGGATAATAACAAAAACTATTTTTAATAGCGCTTATGCACACTTTTATAAGAGACTGTTGCAGAACTAAGAGCTGGAAAATGAATGACTGTACGACCTTGTCAAGATCATAGCGTCCTTTTTCCATTCTTAAAATCAAGAATTCCCCCCCTATCATTTTCAATCTCATTTCCATAAATATGACGAAAAAGGTGTAACTACCCATAAAAAATAAATACATCGAAGCCAGATCTATTATGGTTGTTTGAGAAATTATCTGATAAAAAAGAAAGAATATTTTTTTAATTCAGCAGGAATAAGTTTGTCTACTTTACGGCGTTGTTCTTCTCATAAAGCGCATACTTTTATTGTTGCTTGTGAGTCAATATCCAGTCCCCTCATAACCGCATATTAAAAGAAAAGAAAGAGTCGCTATTTCTCTGCGATACATGGCTTTGCAATAAAGGAAAACATATTGCTTCTATCTGATTGGTGTAATCTATGAAACAAAAGAAGCCCATTGGAGAAAAATATGCCCAATTAGAGAAGAATGTAAAAATAGGAAACCAATGAAATGCAAAAACAATTGCAAGAAAATAAATGCCTAAACTTTTTTCACAAACTCCGACTTTAAACTCATCTGACCAATCCCTGGAATTTTGCAATCGATATTATGATCCCCATCCACCAAGCGAATATTCTTTACCTTCGTCCCCCCTTTTAAAACAGATGAAGCGCCTTTTACTTTCAGATCTTTTATCACCATAACGGTATCTCCGTTTGTTAAAATCTGACCATTGGCATCATAAACAGTATTGACAAGAACCGTATCATCGTTTTTTTGTGGCCATTCATGTGCGCATTCAGGACACACAAAATTTTCACCATCTTCATAAGTATAAAGACAATCACAACGAGGACATTTGGGATATTGGGTCATAAATTCCCCTTATTAAAAGAAAAATCATTCATTATGACTGGTCATAAAGCAAGAAGTGCTTATTGTCCATTATTTTAGAAAAATGTTTCCCTTTGTTTCAATCCTCATCTGTCAACAGTGTTTATGAATGCCCTCATCACATACCATACATGGGTTTATAAAAATGATTGATCATTATACAACTCAAATGAGTCCCCGCATATCATAAAATTTACGCATTTCATTCTCTCTAATAAATTAATCAAAATCATTTTCTTATACATCACCAATGCAATTAACGAATGGATAAAAAAACAATTAGAAAAGGAACATCTCTGAATAAAACGTTCTCAAAGAGCTAAAAACTATTGCAGCATTGAGAAACAAGAAAATGATGTCCCCAACTTAACCTTTTATTTAAGTAAAGATAACAGTCATAATGTTAGAGAACAGACTGATTTATGATCATAGTCAATGATTTTGTATATTGAATGAGAGCCGATAAATAAGCTGAGATTCTCTCAACCCCTTTTACATTGAAACAACCAAAACCTTTTGCATGTTACAAGTAGGAAAAGCCGTGTAAAACGATTATCCAAAATACTAAATACTCTCAAATATAAGAGCCAACATTGAAAGCGGGCAAAGTGAATAATAGTGCCGTCTTACTCTCTCATAAGCGTAAAAATGGTGCTGCTCAATGAAGGGACGGTTATCCCTTTCAAAGCAACACGCATAAGATGCGTTTTTAGTGTCTTGAGAGAGAAGATTCTTTAAAACAAACATATGAAATGTGCAACAATGATCGTATTTTGTTTTGTATGAGAAACATTCCCCTATTAAACAAAAATTTCTATCAAGCCATTGAGCAAACCCATTGGACATAAATGCTCCGATTATGCTCGATTATAATTTCCTACAGCATTTAGTTTTAAGAATCCGGCAGTTTTAGGAATCCGATTGATATGTAAGAGAGGAAAAAACAAAGAGAGCTTGAAAATGGAAGATCTCCCTTATGCACATAAAATCACACCCATGTGATCAATCATCATACCTTTACAAAAAAACATTCCAATGATCTTAAGTGATAATATCAGGGTGATCTCTCCCCAATGCTTGTCGTATGTTTAACAGTTTTAATGCCACCTGTTGCAAAGGTTTAAGAACGTCTTGCGGATTAAAATTGTGTTTGCGCGGATCACTTTCATATTGTTCAAAATAAAGTCGTAAAGTAGCACCTAGCGTCCCTGTTCCCGACAAACGAACCACCAACCGTGCTCCATTCTCGAAAAAAATACGGATACCTTGCTGCGTGCTAACGCTCTGATCAACGGGATCATGATACGTAAAATCGTCTGCTTTTTTGACCAAAAATCCAGCAATTTCGGTTCCTGCATGTGGTAAGTGCGCACGCAAATGCTCTATAAGTGCCAAGGCTTTGTCTGCTTCGACTTCTTCATAATCATGCCGTAACGTGTAAAAACGCCCATAGGTGTGCCAATGCTGTTGAACAATTTGTGCGACAGTTTTTTCTGTTACCGCTAAAAGATTTAACCAAAATAATACAGCCCATAAACCATCTTTTTCGCGGATGTGATGAGAGCCCGTTCCAAAGCTTTCTTCACCACAAAAGGTTACTTTTCCCGCATCCAAAAGGGTTCCAAAAAACTTCCATCCCGTTGGCGTTTCAAAAAAGTTACGTCCTTTTTTTTCCGCAACTAGATCAGCAGCACGCCCCGTCGGCATAGAGCGCGCTATCCCCACCACGCCTTTCCGATATCCTTTAATGAGGTGTGCATGTTCAGCCATAATAGCCAAAGAATCCGAAGGCGAGACAAATTGTTGACGACCAATAATGAGGTTACGGTCTCCATCACCATCAGAGGCTGCACCAAGATCTGGTCCTTGCTCTGACATCAATAAATCATAAAGGTCCTTAGCATAAACCAAATTGGGATCTGGATGACCGCCTCCAAAATCTGGCAAAGGAATACCATTAACCACCGTCCCTTCAGAAAATCCTAAGCATTTTTCAAAAATTTCATGGGCATAAGGCCCTGTTACCGCATGCATGGCATCAAACCGTAAAGTAAGACCTCGAGCAACAGCCTTGGCAATACAGTCAAAATCAAAAAGCTCCTGCATCAAAGCAACATAATCAGCGACAGGATCAATAATATCAATCCGCATGGCTCCCATAAAGATCGTACCTTGCCTATCTAAATCAATATCTGGTGCTTCAAGAATTTTATAAAAAGAAAGACGTTGCGATGTTGCAAAAATAGCATCACATAAAGAATTAGGAGCGGGTCCCCCATTGGAAATATTATATTTAATACCACAATCTCCTTCTGGACCACCAGGATTATGGCTTGCAGAAAGAATAAGTCCACCATGGGCATGAGTTTTACGAATAAGATGCGAAACAGCAGGTGTAGAAAGAATACCGCCCCTTCCCATTTTAACACAAGAGACACCATGCGCCGCTGCCATCTTTAACACAATCTGAAGGATAGTACGATTAAAAGTGCGCCCATCCCCCCCAAGAATCAACATTTTTCCTTCAAGAGGCCCAATGTTATTAAAAAGAGACTGTATAAAGTTTTCTACATAATGGGGTTGTTGAAAAACAGACACTTTTTTGCGCAAACCAGACGTTCCCGGTTTTTGCCCCTCAAAAGCCGTAGTCAAAACTGTCTTTATGGTCATATCAATCCTTCATATTCTTTCCTATAATTTTAAGGTGAAGAGTATCCAAAGTCGACCATTAATTCTACTTGACGGAAGTGTGAAATATTTGCACACTCACCAGAAGTAAGAATTTTTAAAGAAGCCCTTTTATTTAAAACGCTTTTTGCCATATGTTTTTAAATAAGAAGGCTGTTTTAAAACAAAATTTTCGTAAAAGAATACAGGAGCATCATGATGATGAAAAAAACAGTTCCCAATGTAACATTCCACACACGCGTACGCGATGAATCAGTGGATGGAGACAATCCTTATCGGTGGCAAGAAGTTAACAGCGATGCTTACTTTAAAGGAAAGCGTGTTATTCTTTTTTCTCTTCCTGGAGCTTTTACCCCTACTTGCTCAACCTTTCAGCTGCCTGATTTTGAAAAACTCTATGATGAATTTAAACAAGCGGGTATTGATGAAATTTATTGTCTTTCCGTCAATGATGCTTTTGTCATGAATGCTTGGGGAAAAGCACAAAATATCAAAAATGTGAAATTAATTCCCGATGGCTCTGGTGAATTCACGTGCAAAATGGGTATGCTGGTTGCAAAAGACAATGTTGGTTTCGGCATGCGATCATGGCGCTATGCAGCTGTTATTAATGATGGTGTAGTTGAGAAATGGTTTGAAGAAGCAGGTTTTTCAGATAATTGTGCAACAGATCCTTACGAAGTTTCTTCACCACAACATGTTTTAAAAGCCTTGAAAAGCTAATTCCCCCAATCGTCTATTTAAACAAAATTTTACGACACAAATTTCCTGAGCAGGAGAATTTGTGTCGTTTACTTTTTGCAACATCATTCGTGAAAGCAGACACGATAAGTTGATTGTACGCCTTCTGTGAAAAAAGATTACAGCAATAATTTTTTCAATAAATATTTTATGTTTTAACTGCTTTGAAAAAGTTTGAAAAATTGCTGATGAAAAATCTGGACCCGTTGTGGGGCTAAAAAATCAAAGAGTTAACAGCTGTTGCACGCTATCAAAAAATGAGGATGCAATTGCCAAATGCGCAAATTCATGCAAAACTCTCTCAGAAACATCAAGGACTAACGTATTGATGAAATATGCAAGATCAATGCTAAAATTCTCATACTGAGAAAAACTTTGTATTGAACAATACTTTGATTTATAAAGATAATTTATAATTTTGCATATTGAATGAGAGGAGCCGAATATCATAAGAGTGTCTCATTTTATCCCTTCTTATATTGAATCCCTTAAAACTATTTTCTTGCTCATTAGCAAGTGGGATTGGCATATGAATAAACGATTAAAAAGAGTAAAAATACCTCTCGTAAACGCGCCAAAATACAAGAGCTATGAACATCATTACTGCAAAGTTCACAAAAGTACCAAGAAAGAAAATACAGATCAAACATTTGTTTGAAGAGGCGCACAGTTCAAATTAACTTATGTCTCATAAAAAGAAGCAAATATGGTATAAAAACTGCTCTGCATAAAGAACCATTCATGGAGAATATTAAATCAAAACAGATCCCGCAAACATTCCAATTCACATACCATAAACAGACTCATTACTGTTCTCATAGCCATTTATTCTAAGCTTTTATTTTTCTCTAAGAGAAAAACGGTTAAAGGAGTTGTTTATTCGGGTATTCTACCGTAAAGTGTGCTTCTATCTCTTCCTCTTCATCGAACTCAAAATCTTCATCACATTCAGGAAGACCAAAAATATCTGGATTGATGAAATAACAATCTTTTTTTGTCCCCTTCGCTACAATTTTATTTGTTTCTAATTCTTTGATACCTTCTTTAAAACTTTCAAAATTAAGATATTCTGGTTCTTGAATTGAAAGATCGCAAGTCAAAAATTCTTCAAGAATATCATGATCCAATGTTATCTGATCAAACCATAAATCCACATCATCCCCCTCATCTAACATTTTCCCTACCTGCCACAACATCACAAAAAATGCTTTCATACCACTAAATGATAGCCCAAAAATCATACGCCGACACGACGAGGCGCCTGAAAAGGTAATTTGAGGAAGATCTTCAAATCCGAAATTTGAAGGAGGAAGTTTAAATGATTTTCCAATATTCTCAGGTCTTTCAAGAATAAAGGGATTTCGTTCATAGAGCAGAGTAAAATCATATTGGACCATTTTCATTTCTCCGTTAAAGAATTGACTTTATGAAAAATGCATATTATTAGTAAGTTACCATCATGGCAGCTTACAATTCATCCAAACATGCTCCTGTAAAAAATTGTTCGATTTAAGTCATTCCATTGTTTTTTGAAGCTTAAAAAGTCTTTTAGGATAAAACGCTCTAGTTCTCCCTCCTTTTGCAATAAGGCTAGATTTTGTAATGTCCAAGAAGAGAACATCAAAGGATTTGATACTCATAGATGAGAATTCAAAGATGAAGCCAATATGAACTTGTCAATATTTTTATAAACTTTTGCAGAAGCGTTACGTGAAACCCTTTAATTTTCTCAGAGTTTTTGTTCGTTACAATTTTTTTTGCTCATTTTAACGCATTATCATCGCATCCTCAGAAGGGCACGTTTTATAGCAAATAGCGCTTATTTATCTCTTAAAAAATCTCTCTTTTATGCCGCACGCACTTCAAAACCCCGCTTTTGAACGCGTGCACTAACACGTATAAACGAGCAAAGCACAAATTTTAAAAATTGAATTTCAAATTTCCAAAATATTTCGAACAATCACTTCGATAAAGACTTTTACCATTATCATTTTTGGGCGGCTAAAATATCCTGTACTGTTTTGACCAATTGTTCTTCATCAACCGTCACTTGTGCTGGTCGACTTTCACGCCATGTTTGATTATCCTTAATTTCATGAGACAAACGCGCCCCTTCAATCAAATCTTTAATCTGTATTTTTCCGCTCTCACGTTCTTGTGAGCCTTGGATAACCACACAAGGCGCTTGGCGTCGATCTGCATATTTCATCTGCGCTTTTATCCCCGATGCCCCCAAATAGAGCTCAGCACGAATTCCCGCACCACGCAACTGCATCACCATTTTTTGATAACCAGCAACCGCCTCTGGCTCTTTATCCATCATCAGCACCACAACCGGCCCTGTTGTCTCCTTCATAGGCAACTTTCCAAGATTTTGCAAAGCAGCGATCAAGCGTGAGACCCCGATTGAAAAACCTGTTGCTGGAATGTTTTCACCACGAAAGCGTGCCACCAATCCATCATAGCGCCCACCACCACCAACGGAGCCAAAAACAACTTTCTGCCCATCATCATTGAAAACATCAAACAGCAACGTAGCCTCAAAGACAGGACCTGTATAATAATCCAGTCCACGCACCACCGATGGATCAATCTTGATACGATTCTGAAAGCCATTTGCGGCAAAAATTGCTTGCATTTCCTCAAGCTCACGAATTCCCTCACGCCCTTGAACATGATCACCAACCACTTCTTTAAGAGTCTCAAGCGTTTCTTCTGCTGTTTCAGCTCCAGCAGCAGTTAAGGTAAGAATACACTCAATCTCTTTTTCCTTAAGCTCCGCCCCTTTTGTAAAGTCACCACTTTCATCCAAACGCCCTTTTCCCAAAAGCAAACGCACCCCTTCAGAACCAAATTTATCCAGCTTATCAATTGCTCTTAAGACAGTTAAGCGCTTTTCAGCCTGCTCATTTCCCCAAAAACCAATTTTCTCTAAAACACAATCGAGAATTTTTCGGTTGTTCAGACGAATGGCATATTCATTATGCTGAAACCCTAGTTTTTCCAAACTATCGGCTGCCATCATACAAATTTCGGCATCAGCTGCTACCGTTGGTGTTCCAACAATATCCGCATCAAACTGCATAAATTGCCGAAACCGCCCTGGACCTGGTTTTTCATTGCGAAAAACAAAGCCAAGACGATAACTGCGATAAGGCTTTGGCAAAACTTCAAAATTCTCGGCAAAATAACGAGCAAGAGGCGCGGTAAGATCATAACGCAAAGACATCCATTGCTCATCATCATCTTGTAGCGAAAAAACGCCCGCATTTGGACGATCTGAATCCGGTAAAAACTTACCCAGCACATCTGTATATTCAAAAATTGGTGTTTCCAGTGCTTCAAAACCATAAAGTTCATAAACTTCACGAATTTGCTCAATCATTGTTTCAGTTGCATACAACTGTGCACTTGTACGATCAACAAAACCCCGGGGTAAACGGGCTTTGGTTTTTTCTTGTTTTGATAACATATTTTTCTCTAACAACAATATATATATTCACCGATAACGTGTGTCTATCTTATAGAAACAAACGCTGCAATAACTTTATCAACTGGAAACTGGTAACAATATACATAAGCTTTTGCTTTTAAAAGATGCAAACCTTTACCCTTAAGGCAATCTCTTGAAAATATTTGCATTTTCAATAGGAACATAGCCCCCCGCTCAACATGAAATGCCCGCTTAACATTCAATGAAAAGACATCTGTGCTTGTTGAAAGAAACCTCAAAGCGACTGTTGATTCTGGATAAATCGGAAGCATCCCCCTCAAAAGCCCTCCCTTTCAGAATTCTTCAGATTTATTACAGATGCAAAAATCCTCAAGACACCAGTGTGCTTTGCGCTTGTTCTGCAAAATGATTGATAACATTTTTTAAATCAACAATATTTCGTCCAGCATCTGTAATAGAGCGTGATACAGAGGGAATAACATTCTGCCAAAGTCTTTGTGGAAATTGATTTGCTAGTTGTGTCATTGTTCCACCTTGAGCGCCAATACCCGGAACAAGAAACAGACTATTTTTTAACTGCTCGATTGTGTCTTTTGATTCAGATCCTAATGTCGCTCCTATAACCGCACCTATGGGGCCAATATTATGATGAATAACCGAAGACTGACTATTATAATCACAAATACACTGTGCAAGGTGAAGAGAGAGTGTCTGATCACCAATAAGCGCATTTCGTATTTGTTTCCCCTCTGAATTAGAAGACTGAACAACCACAAAAACCCCTGCTCCTGTTTCTTCTGCAACCTTTATCAGAGGAATAAGAGCATCAAAACCCAAAAAAGGATTAACTGTCATGGCATCCACCTTGAACGCACTACTTGGACCAAGCCAAGCCTTACCATAGGCTTCAGCAGTAGAGCCAATATCCCCCCTTTTTGCATCCGCCAGAACCAATATGCCTTGTTCGTGTGCATTTTCAATCAGTTCTTTGAGAGCTTGAAGACCTTCCACACCATATAATTCAAAAAATGCGACTTGCGGCTTTATAATACCCACTTTACCAACAACTGCTGTTAAGAGAATATCACAAAAATCTTTTAGACCTTTATAATCAAAGCTTAGTTTCCACGATTGCAAAACTTTATGGCTCGGATCAAAGCCAATACAAAGAGGTCCATAGATTTCACGATTTTTAAAAAAAGTTGAACGAAACATTTTATATCCTAACAAGATCTCTCTTTAAACTTTTTGATACAATCAAAAAGAAAAGCATTTGTCAAAAGAATACAATAGCGAAAACACAAAGAAAAAGCTCTCTATACAAAATGTGCTTTTATTTATGAAACATAAATATATTCCCATTCGTAACGCTTATCATATGTTTATCAACCAAAACATTGTCATGAGATAAAAATTCAAATTTATGAAAGAATATAAACAAAACAGCATCTATATTATAATGACCTCATAAAGCCCTATAGGCATGCCTTATCGTTTTCACCCCCCTTTTTATGATCAACAAAAACTCTCTATGAACGCGCTTTAAACAAAAGTTTCAAAAGAAAATGCCCCACCATGATGATCTCGATCTTAACTTTAGATCTTTCCTATTCCTTTTGGCGCATATCTATTCCCTTTTGGAACATAATTAGCAAAAAGGCATTGTATCTCCAGCATATTCAAGGAGATAAAACATGGAAACTCGCATTCCT
>NZ_JBHIQH010000046.1:0-3340 GCF_042196485.1 Bartonella sp. AD24XZML
ATGGTCCGTAATGGTTGCGGTTAAAAGACGCTGGTAAAAAACCTCATGAACAGGTTTATCTCCCACCTTGACCACAATAAAAGGGTGTGTACGCATTAATCCCATAACCGCTTCACCATGCTTTGGGGATTAGACAACACAAATTCAGGCAGAATAACCGTTAAGCCCCGCGGTAAAAACATACCATATTTGGCAATCTCTGGATTGGCTTCCAATGTGGCTTCACAATAGCCTTTGAGTAAACCAGCTTGCCTCCGATCTCCTAACACAGCCATGGCATGGTGAAAGCAGATAAGATCGAGACTCATATCCTCTAACTCTACAACAACATGCTTTTCTGGTATTTTCATGGAGTTTGTCCCACTTGATATTGTCCCACCTGATATTGACCTTGTGGTTTTCCGCCATTGAAAAAGGGCAAGAGCGTAATGGAATAGCGGATACGTTGTGATTGACCAGAGCGACTGATATAGTCGTGCTCTTTATTGATCGTGGTGATCACCACGGGACCATGGAGAAGAACACTATAAGTGGTATCATTGATCCAACGAAGCATCTGGACCGGCTTTGCTCTTCGAATGGTTCTGCTTATGGCATCAATGGCTACACGGTCACCAAACTCTTCTGGAAACCAAACGCCATGAATGGTTTTTGCATCATTGCCATAGCCGGTAAATTGCAAACTGGGTGCCTTGCCAAAACGCTCCATACAAACCCATGAAGCAGAAAACTCTTCTTCAAAGGATTGGAAATTCAGCCAGTCCACATAAAATTGATGCGGTCCTAACATCATCAAAGGATCTCTCATAGGCTCCCCCCCCTCATTCTGTCCCGCCATGTAGCGCATTAGCGCGTGCACGTTGAATGGCGTGGGCAACCGCATGACCAGTGGCAATGGGATCACGGGCACCATTGACATGCACTGTTACATTTTGATTGTGTGTGATGGTGGAACGGTCTTTGTCTCTTTGCTCTCTCGCAGAGTAATTGGCATGCCCCGCCCCCGCAAATTGTGCAATCGGTTGAATGGCTGTTGTGCCTCCCAAAAAACTTGGCAAAAACTCTCTTACATCAATGGAACCAATCCACCCCTTAATGCGGCTAGGCAAAGATTTACAATAATCCATCAATTGTGAGATAGACGACATAAAGCCATCGACAATCGAATTAGCCAGATCTTCGCCCGCTTGTTCCATACCAGCCTTGGCACTCTCCGAGAGCTTTTCCTGTGTAAAAAAACTCTTCAACCATTGCCAAAAGTTGGAAAAGCTTTGTTTAACGCCCTCCCACAAATTGCCAAACCACTCGGCAACAGAGGAAAGCTCTTGTTTAAACTTTTGCCAAGTTTGAGAGAGATCAAAAGCATTGGCGATTATATTTTTCCAACGCGTAATGGTGGCGGTATCGGCACCAAAAAAGCGCATAACAGCTTCAAAGGCTTGCCCAAAAGCCCGAGATACCCCCCGTGCAAAGCCCTTCATAAAAGAAGAAAAACGATCCCAATATTTCCACAAAGCAAAACCAGCAGCCAGTATGACCGCCACAACAGCAGCAACCGCAGCCCCGATTGGGGTAAAAATAGCCCCCGCAACAGAGGCAATACCAGCTCCAACCACTTCGATCACTGTCCCGATCCAACCAAAAGAGGCAGCAAATGCACTTCCTGAGATCATAACGCCGCGAAACGCTGCCACGAGTAAAGTCATCGGACGCAAGAGTCGAAGTGAACTTGCCCCAAGACCCGCGGTTAGCAAGCCCAGTGCGCGACCTGAAGCCGCTAACCCTCGCCAACTTGCAGCAACACCACGACTGAGTACTCTAAGCTTGATAAAAGACGTGATCAATTGAAGAAGCCCAAGACGTGTGCCAGCCAAAGTAAAGCGCAAAACCCGTAGAGCAATATTAAAAGCCATCAGGGCAGCAATGGTTTTGATAATGGCGCTTGTTAAAGTGGGATGGGCATTGGCCCACGCCATAAGCCCATTGGTAAAATTGCCAACACTTTCCATCAAACTGTTGAGGGGGGGCAGAAGCACTTCACCAATGCTAATCCCCAAAGCCACAATGCGGTTTTGTAAGAGTTCAAATTGCCGCATGGCACCGGTTGCTTGTTTGTCTGCTTCTTGTTCTACCGAGCCTTTAAAGACTTTTGGGTCTTCAACATATTTTAAAGCTTGCCCTAACAATTCGGGATTGCCCACCAATTTGGCAAAATCACCGGTAAAATCGCGCCCCGCAATGGCAATCAGCGAGCGCATCCCCTGTTCGGATTTACCCAACACATTAAAAAAGCGCACCAAGGTGCCGGTGGCATCTTTGTCCAGATCTTGCATAAATTTTTCACGAGAAAGCCCGATATTAGCAAAAGCATCTTCAATATGCTTGCCCCCTGCCTGTATACGCGCACTCATGGCATTAAAACCACGCGCTGCACTCTCAGGAACAATCCCAGCAGAAATCATTGCCGTACCAAAAGCTGCGGTTTCACGGGCAGTGAGTTTAAACATAGTAGCGGCACCGGTGGCACGATTGGTAAAATCAGACACTTCACTGGCTTTTGCCGCCATGTGGTTCGAGAGATGATTGATAGCATCGCCTAGATCTTCAATGCCTGCTTGATTAAGCTTAAAGACATTGCGCAATTTGGCAAAGCGCTCCCCAATCTGATCTCCTGTCATATCAAAAGCAACAGCCGCTTTGGCAGCATAAATGCTAAAAGCTTCCAGATCTTGTTCGTCAACCCCTGCTTGGCTGGCACTGGTCATCAGTTCTAAAACTTCACGTGCCGCTAGCGGAATCTTGGTGGAGGTTTCAAGCGCAAAACGGCGCAATTCCTTTAAGCGATCAAGAGGGGCATCCAGAACTTTTTCCAAGCCTTTCATCGATTGGTCAAATTGCATGGCTTTATAGAGCGGTGCAATTAAGGTTGCTGTTTGCGCAAGCGCACCCACCATACGCCCTCGCGCTTGGATAAAAGCATTTTCCGCATTCTTTGTCGCTTGGCTCAGATGCTCAGGGTCAAACCAATTTTTAAAATGCTGCCTTGTCTTGTTTTGGAAATGCGCAACATCTGAACTAAAGACTGCAAGATCACGCTTGGCAGAAGCGATCCCCTCTTGCAGATGATTGACAAAACGCACAACAAGGGAAACATCCATGACGATTCTTTATCCTAACTGATGACTTTCATATTCTTGTTGTTTCAGGCGCGCTAATTCGCTGCGATAAGCAATCACATCCAGCCAATCCATCTGGTTAATCTCTGAAGGCACCCAGTGATAATAAAGGGCTAGTTCTGCCCCAAATTGTCTGGCAGAGAGGATTGGCGTTGCGTAAAAAA
>NZ_JBHIQH010000047.1:0-8485 GCF_042196485.1 Bartonella sp. AD24XZML
ATCAAAGGAATCAAAACTCCCGAACTTTTATATAATCTATTGATTTTATATAAATATAACGCTCTCTTCCTCTCCGCCATCTATTGTTATAAAAGCAGTTGACTGTGTATCGGAATTCTGTTTATCCCGTTGGGATTATGCCTCTCATATAAAAAGCATGTTCTAAACACAAATATACTTGTGTTGCCGATTTATGCACTTGTTTTAAAGAGATATCTTTGCAATGTGTATAAGCCCATTTTGCGACGCTGCCTCGTAAATGGTATAAAACATAAAAGTTTCTGTGAGACATATAAAGCCTTATAAAGCCACACCATTTGTATACTTATGAAGATGCAAAGAGGCATATTATATATCTGCCTTCCTGTTGTTATAGATTTTGACTATGAGAGTTCATAAAAGGCATTTTTCCTTTCTAAATCGTTTTTATTTATACGGCTTTCTTTGCTTATGATGTGCAAGCAAATGATTTTGATTGTTTCAACCATAAAGCAGATTTGAAAAGAAAAAATCTTACAATATTCGCGTTTGGTATATTATCATTATAAATCAACGTGTTGCTTTATATTTGCATTGTATATTGAAAGTTGGATGTGGCAATGCTCTCAAAAAAGTTATAGATTTCTTTTAGAAGAAAACATTGTGGGTAATAATTTTAAAATTTTCCTCTCATCATAGAGACTTTTGAGAGTGTTTCATCCATTTCATGACAATCAAACCACATATGAAAAAAGTAATGGTCGGTAATATTAGGTAGTAAGATGGAGAAACTTTTGCAGGAAGAAAAGAAATAATACTCAATACTGTAATTGAAAATATTCTTCCGCTAAAAGAGACAGCACCAACAACACCGGAAATATGCTGCGTTTGTTTTTGATTAAGTTCTGAGAAAAATAAGCTTTTTGCACCGATCGGTACAGTGCAAATAAATCCATGGATTAAAGAGAAGGCGATGACTGATGCAGCAGTTTGATGGCTATGAACTGAAAAATAGAGCGCTATGCACATCAGTGCAGAAAAGAAGGAAAAATATTTTATAGAATTCTTATATTTTTTATCAAGAACATGATACTTAGACATCAGTAAATTTGAAAAATATTGTGCTGAAAAGGCTCCAATATGGCAGCACATCAAGATGAGCATTTGCGAACCGTTGAGGTGATGAATTTTTCCCCCTGAAAGTATTATCGGTTGCCAGAAATGATAAATAATCTGAATACCAGCGCTAAAAAGGCACATGAGGAAAATAAACCATGCTCCTCCTACTGTATTTTGAAATACCCAAAGCGTTTCCTTGGCATTTTGTAAGATTGTTTTTGTTTTGGACGTTTCAATTGTCGTTTTCTTTTCTTCAGGAACAATAAGGAATATCAAAAAAATAAATCCCATCATGAGGCATGAGATGATATATCCCATAAAATATCGTCCAGAGTAATAGATCGTTCCAATTCCTATAACCCCACTGAGAATACTTCCGAAAGAGTTAACCTGGTGGTAGAGATGAGCATAATGCGAAAAGTGATCCTGTTTATCGCCTAGAGAATGGTAAATCCATCCGTCAATGGCGCTGACAATGATGCAAATGCCCGCTGCATAGAGAATTTGCGCAATAATAAGTGCTGTCATATTAGGAGCTTGAAGGCATAGAAGATAAAATACTCCTGTCATAAAGACCCCAGCCATAACGGAATATTTACGCCGATATCTGTCAGATAAAACAGCGCAGGGAAAATCAAGCAGCAGGATGGTGGTGGAAAAGACAACCTGAAGTAGAGCTAATTGCGCCAGACTCACTCCCATGGACATTAAAAAAATAGCATGGTAAACACCAATGAGCATGCGGACAGCATTATAGGATCCATAGGTGAGAGCAAGGGTGCGTGCTCTGTTCATTGTGTTGTTCCATAGATTGTACAATAAGAATTTTCATTGAAAAGAATATTTTTCTGTGAAAAGGGAGCGGTTTCATATCCCCATTCAGGGATTAGTGGAAAGAAGGCTTCCATAACCATCCCAAAATTTAAAAGGTCCCTTAGTCCATATGGGACTTCAAAGCGTATTAATGAGAGCAAATGATGCAATTGTAAAGTGATTATGAGAAGCAACATAAGCCTCATAAATGAGATTGTTATTTTTTGAGGGGAGTTGCTTGTGGGGCTGTTGCTTCCGTAGTAATCATTTTGTCTAGATCTGTAAAATGACCCTAGGACGGCAAGATCATTGACATAATTAGGACTTATAGAAGTATGTTTATTTTTTATACACCATTTACTGATCCATTCTCTTTGCTGATCAGCTGAAATAGCACAAATGATCCATAAATCAGTTTTTGGTAATTTTTTGATATCTTTTTTTATAGTCATCAACATTTGTAATCCCCCCCATTCTTTCTGACTGTTTCTCCGTATCACTTTACGTCTAAAATTTTTTTTCAGAATTCATCTTTACTTTATTTATTAAAAAGATTGTCTCGCAAGGTGCGTTTTGATCACGTCATTATGATTAAGAATTAAATTTCTGATATAAGAGGAAGGGGGCATGATACATTGTGACTAAATACATAAATCCCTCCATATCCTGAAATGATGATTTCCTTTTACAAAACAGTATCCTGAATGGAAGCTCGATAACCATTACTTTGATCATGGAAATGATAACCTAAAAGAGTGCTTATGAGTGCTTGAAGATATTCTTTAGATATTACAGAAAGAACAAGAAAATAGTTAAAAAAATCAAACTTGGGATGAAAGCTTTCATCTTATGATGGATGATGGTGAATTTTAAACTTCATCTACTTTTTTTTGATCTACTGTGCTGTAAGAAAGATCAAACTCCCCCAATTCATGTCTCTAATTTAGATCATTGGTCATAAACATTATATACTTTCTTTTCAAATTATAACTTTGCTCATTGCTTGTCTTCACTGATTAAATTAACATTTCTCTAAAAATGCCGCTTGAGAAAAATGCATCCTATCAGTTTAATATTCTATGATCTTTTAATTAATTTAAGGAAGATAACATAAAATATACGATAAAAAATGAATAAATTTCAATTTTTATAAAAAACACAAACTTTTTTACTGCTGCTGATAAAAAACAAAGCTATATTAAAAGTAGCCTTTATACCCTTCAATACCATTGATTTTTGGTTGTTACCGGATGAAGGTTCCTTTGTTTTGGAAAGAGCAGAGCAGAGTTTAAGAGAAGAATGGGCGCGTGCGCAAAAGCTTGGGCGTGATTTGTCTTTAAGTTGGATACTAAGCCGCCTGATGGTTGAAGGTGTTCACCATGTGAACATAACGCAACCTTGTAAGGATGTTTTAGTCGCACCTGATGAAGCAGAGCTTTAGGGGATATTGTCTTGTCTGAACGGGGGCGTGCTTATTGATTTTCTCGTTGTTATTGCTGCTTAATTTCAGCCATTATTTTTCTGAAAAAGAAGCTTTGTAGGGAGAAGATCATACATGGAGCAGGGCGTAAAACGATGAAATGCATATAACTGATCCAGTAATGTTGACAATAATCGTTAAATATGTTGCTCTGGCTACCTAAACAAATGGCTAGATTGGCTTTTATTCTCTGAGATAAGTGTTACTCTCAATGAGATAGAATGCGGATGAGCGAATTATTAGTTAAGGGATTAAGAGTAATGGGGGGGAAAAATAATCGTCAAGATTTGAGTTATTTCAAAATCGCTGTATTCGGTATGATTATTATGATTTTGGGGATGGGGATTGGGCGATTTTTCTATACGCCGGTATTTCCAGTTATGTTGGATGAAGGATTGTTTACCTTTAAGCAACTTTCTTATATAGCTAGCGCTAATTATGGCGGTTATTTAGTTGGGAGTATGTTTTTTTCGTTTTGCAGATTTGGGTATATATCTCGTGCTCCCTACATGTTATCTGGTGCAGCTATAGTGACGAGTGCACTTATTTTTGCCATGGTATTAACAACAAACTTTTACTTGGTCTTCTTTATCCGCTTTGCTGCCGGTATCGCGAGTGCGGCAATGATGATTTTTGGTTCTATGATGGTTATGCAGCATAGTCACAAGTTGTGGGTTATTGCTTCGCTCTATGCAGGTGTGGGAGTTGGTATTCTGCTGGGTAATGAGTATGTTATTATTGGTTTGAGTAAATCGCTGAACGCGAAAAATATTTGGTTTGGAGCTGGTTTTATATCTGTTGTATTGTTGCTCTTGTTGTTTATTTTATTTCCACGTCGTGTTGATGCGTCTCAATTTGCTATTAATGAGTCATTGGCACACGAAAATATCGTTTGGTGGGAACTCGCTCTGATTTATGGGCTTGCTGGGTTTGGTTATATTATTGTCGCGACATATCTTCCTCTGATGGCGAAAACATTTAATTTCCCACTACTCGCTAACCACTTATGGTCGTTTGTCGGAATAGCCATTGTTCCTAGTTGTTTCATTTGGTTATGGGGAGCCCATCGGTGGGGGGTATTACGTTGTTTGATGCTCAATTTGCTTATCCAAGGAGGATGCGTATTACTGACATTATTCAGCCAGTCTCTTGTACTGATCGTTCTCAGTTGTATAGGGTTTGGATTTACTTTTATGGGGACGACCTCTCTAGTTATGCCGTTAGCTAAGCGTTTGTATGCGCCGTATGGCATAAATCTGCTAGGCTTGGCTACCTTAACTTACGGTTTTGGCCAAATATTAGGACCTCTCTTGACGAGTTTTTTACAGTTTGGTTCACATGCCATTGCGCTTTCCGTTATCTGTGGTGCTGTAGCGCTTTTTGCTGCTGCTGGAATCTGTCAATATTGTCTTTGTAAAAAGGTAGTTGGCGTTTCAGAAACCCGCAATCTTCACTAAAAAGTCGAGAGAATTTATTCCATTCTTTTTGAAACATTTTGTGAAAGTCAAATTATTCTAATAGGGGAGATTACAGAATGCTTCACTCTACAGTCGCTATTTTGGGCGTTGGTCCTCGTGGGATCAGTATTCTCGAACGCTTGCTCACACTTTATTCCCATTATCCATTTTCTGGGAACATTGATATTTTATTGATTGATCCCAATGAGATGGGAACCGGTACCCATAGTGTGCATCAGCCAGATCATTTATTGGTTAACACTGTCGCTTGCCAGATTACTTTATTTGGTGATGATACAGTTAAGGGTGTCGGGCCTATTCGTAAAGGGCCGAATTTCTATCAATGGGCTATTCAACAAGGTTATCGTAATATTAACGGTGTTTTTTCTCGTACAGAGCATGATGTTGGGAGAGAAATCAAAGAAAATGATTATTTATCACGTCGTTTGTTAGGGGAATACCTGTCTTGGGCTTACCAAGAGCTCACGCAAGATTTACCTTCCGGTATTCGTATTAAGGAGATCCGACAAAAGGTTATTAATCTCCATATCCACCAAGATAATAAAACGGATGTTCTTTTGGAAGATGGCTGTCGTTATAGTGTAGATTTTGTTTATATGACCACGGGTCACGGTAAGAATATATATTCATCGCATGATGAAAGCCTGCAACAGTTTGTGGCTGCTCACCAAATGAAAAACGCGCTTTTGAACTATTATTCGAATCCTTATCCAATTGAAAAGTTGGATTCTATACAATCTCAGTCTCGTGTGCTGGTGCAGGGAATTGGATTAACCAGCTATGATGTCTTGTCGCAATTGACTTACGGTCGCGGTGGGACTTTTACTGAAAATGCTGGACAATTGCGCTACATGCCAAGCGGCAAAGAACCGAAGATAGCTCTATTCTCCCGTCAAACATTGCCTTTTAGTAGTCGCGGGATTAATCAAAAGGGTGGTAGTGGGCAATACATACCATCATTCCTTACTCTCGATGTAATACATCATCTGCGTAAGCAATCCAGCATTGCTAACGGTTCTCCGAAGCTGGATTTCGAAACGCAGCTTTTACCTCTGTTGCTTAAAGAAATGTGTTATGTCTATCGAAGTACGCAGCTGGGGCACTGGCTAGACCCTGAAACCTATGTTGTTACTTCCAAAGACGAGCAGTGTATTCAAGCGTTGCTGTATCCTCATCGAAATAAAATATTTGCCTCTTTGAAGGATTATACAAGATTCTTCATGGAGCATTTGAAGGATGATCTTCATTCTTCCGCTGAAGGTAATGTTGATGGCCCAGTGAAAGCTGCTACAGATGTGCTACGAGATATCCGTGATATCTTACGTTCAGCAATTGATTTTTGCGGGTTAACGTCTTCATCTCACAAGTACTTTATTGAATATTTTAATCCAAACTTTAACCGTATTTCTGTCGGCCCACCGATGCAGCGAAACCAAGAGTTGAAGGCTCTGATGGAGGCTGGTATCGTGACTTTGGCTGGCGGTCCTTCACCTAAACTTGTTCTCAATGCTAGTACCAGCCGTTTCGAAATTCAGTCTGTTTTTCAAGATGAAAACAGTTCAGTTGATGGAGATGTGCTGATCAAGGCCAAGATTGATAGTTTTTCTCCGTTGCGTGATGAGTCCCCTTTTATCCAGAATTTGGCTGGTCAGGGCATCATTCGACCATTTATCAACCAAGGATATCATCCTGGTGGTATTGATATTGACCGTCGGCAGCATCCTATAGACACTAAAGGGCAAATACAAAATACATTATGGGTGGTCGGTAATCCAGTAGAGGGGCCTAATTTTTATACATATATTTTGCCTAGGCCTTTAGTTAATTCTCGTGCATTGCGGGATGCAGGGCGCTGTGTCACTGACATGTACGAGCAGCTTCTTAATCGCTACTCAGTCAAAGATTCAACAATTAATGTACATTGATGATGGAAAAAGCTTCCTGATACGCATGTCCTCCGTATCCGTTATAATGGCGATGCTGATGCTATTCATTTTTCTTATGTCTATCTCAATAAGAACTTGGTTTCTTATTCCATTGGCTGGAGTGACTGTTTTCGGTTATTTGCTTTTAACGATACCATACTGGTGGTTGAAGGGGAATGCACGCAGTGGTGTGTTCATCCTGTTGGCTTGTACTTTAGTGCTGATATGGCGTTGGCACTTGCCTGATGTTCGTACTGTGCTTGTGCGTTTTACTGATGTCTTTTGGCTATTACTCGCCATGGGATTGTTGCGCCATGTGATGAATACATGGCGTATTTCAGAATTTCTCTCTGAACGGTTGATGCGCTATGGAAAGGGTTCGCTTACCCTGTCCATCGCGATACTGACTGCGTTTTTAGCTTGGCCGATGAGTTTGGGGGTTATCCCACTAATGATTGATGCCTTGAAGAAAAGTGTTTTTTCCTCTCGCCATTTGGCCGCTATTGTGATGCGAATGATGAGCATCACGATGGTATTGATACCGACCAGCATCGGTGCAGCAACAGTTTTCGCTGCTATGCCTAGAACACCAATATTCACATCCGCTGCTTTGGGGATACCACTTTTTCTATTCAGTCTGTTGTTGTTGTGCCTTTCTCCTGTTGTACCGCTAGCTAACCCGATTATTTGCGATGAGAGAAGAGCGAATAAAGAAGGAGAGAGAGTAAGAATTTGGATTTTTTTGATATTTTTCTGGCTAATATTTATCGTTGCGTTGACAGTTATCAAGTTGAATGCACTAAAAAGCATTGCATTGACGGCAAGCATTCTATACGTCATTGAGCGTGTGAGTTCACGCAGTATTGATTTTTTGACTCCTTTGGTGGCAGTGATACGCAGTATATCCAGTGAAATTATGTTGTTGCTAGGTTGTAGTTTGCTAATATCTACTTGTGATTTGCTTATTCCTTTGTTGCCGGTGACATTTAGTCACTCATTGGCATCACTTTCTGTTTGGCAGCGTTATGCCTGTATTCTCTTTTTATTGCCAATTTTCAGTGTAGTAGGAATTCATCCTATGGTGCTATTTAGTTTGGCATTTCCCTTACTAGGGTCATCGATGGCTTATGGGGTTACGGATTATTTGGTTTGGATTTGCTTCTTTATTGCAGCTCAACTCCTTTCTCCTGTATCAATAAATGCTATTTTTGCTTCCAGTAGCCTACGTATTTCACCTGTGGATACGAGTTTTAAAATGCATAGTTATTATGTATTAATATTTAATCTTTTTGCGTTCATTTATTTGAGCTTTTTTATTCAATATTTGTAAATTATGGAGATCTTATGCCTTACATAAATATTAAAATTACTAATGAAGGGGTTACCTCTGAACAGAAACGGCAACTAATAGAAGGGGCAACTCAATTATTAGTTAATATTCTGAATAAAAATCCGAAAACGACTGTTGTCGTGATTGATGAAGTGGAGACAGACAATTGGGGTATTGGTGGTGTCCCCATTACAGAATTAAGAAAAGCTCAAAATAAAGAATAACTCTGTGTATTTGACAATAATTTAAGGTCAATAGGGATAATCAATGTAAAAAATCACGTCCTTTAGCAACATTTGATCAGACCGCTATTGGTGCGGTTGTGACAGCGCCTGATGCTGACAACCAAGTTTTTCCCCTC
>NZ_JBHIQH010000048.1:0-1932 GCF_042196485.1 Bartonella sp. AD24XZML
CTCTCTCTCTCACAACAAGACAACGAACTGATTAAGGAATGAAACGTGATGCCATTACCCTATCACACACATATATTTAAGCTTGAACCAGCAACAAAAGAAGAAGTCAAAGAAGGTGTTTTAGATAGTAAGGCTCTTGCACCAGTTTCAGTGGGGAGTGCAGCGGCTTATGAGGTAGAATATTTTGCGAGTGCAGCTCAAGGAAAAAAAGCTGATGATGCGGTTGCAAAGAGAGATATTGGAGCTCTTGCTTACAAAAATAAGGTCACAATTCACGATATTGAAGCAAGTGGTGAAGCTCGTGAGAATGCGATTTTATCAGGCGCTGGCTGGGTAAAAATATCGCCTTTAGGGATTGGCGATATGAAGGCTGCTACATATGATCCCGATAATGTGGGGGCAAATGCATTTTCTATGGAAAATATGCACGAGGGTCCTACCAAAAAATCTTAACCACAGAGGAAAGATCAAAGTTACGATGGTTGAGTTCTACGCAGCCAACGATGGAAAAATGGCGGAGGGGAGATGAAGGTGTTTATTATCCCATATCTCCGGTAGATCTCAAAAATACCATTCGTTATTTTGTAGGCTCAAAGTCTTTTGGTATGTCAAAATCAGTTTATGATCCAGATAAAATAGAAAAAGATGTATTTGATATGGAGAATATGAAGGAAGGGAAAAAGCATCTTATCTTAACTCCTCCAGAACGTGCACAGATTGCAAAAATTGATAAAGTTGAAGATGTTGCACAACAAGGGATTCATGTTGCAAGTGAAGCGAAGAACGTTGCAGATAGTGCATTAAGAACAGCAAATGATGCAAAAGCTTATGCAGTAGATGCAAAAAAAACGGCTGAGACAGCACAAAAAACGGGAGATAGTGCAAAAGCTGAGGCAAATATTGCGCAAACAGCAGCCGATAAAGCGCAAGATACAGCACATAGTGTACAGAAAAAAGTTGATCTCATTCAACCTCTTGCCAAACAAGACTGGATTGATGGCACAAAAACAGTGGATGCACTTATCTCACCAGCCAAACTGATGGCTTCAATCAAAGCAAATAGTAGCAATAGCAGCGGCGGCAGCAACAATGATGGCGGGGTTAGAAAACCTGTTGAAATTCTGATGACAGAAAGCGGAGATATTCCATTGCCTGATGGTATTACTGCTGACACCGATATCGAAGTATGGGCTTGGGGCGGTGGAGGTGGTGGCGTTAAGGATGGCGGCGGCGGCGGCGGTCAATGTGTGCATGTTAAGATGAAAGGTTCTGATTTAGATAAATTAAAAACAGCTTACATTGGTCGTGGTGGTAAAGGTAATGACAGTAACATTTTGTGCAATGGTGGTAGAACAATGATCAAAGGGCTTGTTACAGCAGAAGGAGGATATTCCGTTTCCATGACTCTCGTTAACTTTGGAGGGAAAGGCGGCGATGGAGGAGGAAACAGAGAGGGCATCAGTGGTGAGAGTTTTATTTTTTCTGGTGGGAATGGTGGAGGAAGTGGAGTCGACGGCAAGAGAGCTGGTACCGGTGGAAGTTCGTTTCTTGGCGGCGGCGGCGGCGGTGGCGGTAAATGTAAGGGTTCTATCATGGGGCAGGGTGGTGAGAGTTACAAAGGTGGTAACGGTGGTAGAGGTGGTAAAGAATGTGGCGGCGGCGGCGGTGGATATTTTGATGGGAAACACGGAAGCGACAAAATTGGCGGCGACGGCGGTGATGGAGCAGTACTCATAAAGGTATATTTATAAGGTGAATTGAACAATGGCACGGAAAATAAGTAAAGACTGTTTATACTGTTTAAAAAAGTGGGAAGGTTTGCGCTTGCAGGCTTATCAAGATGCTTCTGGCATATGGACGATTGGTTATGGTCATACGAAAAAAGCCGGTCAACCAACAGTTGTTGAGGGTATGGTGATTACAGAAAAAAAA
>NZ_JBHIQH010000049.1:0-5475 GCF_042196485.1 Bartonella sp. AD24XZML
TTTTTCTGATCGTTCACGCATTATTGGGCTTTGTGGAAATGAATTCTTTTCCAAGTTGAAAAACCATAAAACAATTCGTGAAACCTATCTCAACACAGCTCTTGCACAAACTTTAAATAGTGCTGGAGGTGTTGCAACACCAAGTTCGATTGGCTCTGGGAGCTTTGGTAGTTTTGACTTTGCGGGTGTGACTTTCATTAATTACCGGAGTATTCACAACTATAATGTGAGTGCGAAGGCTGGAACAAAGCGCGCCATAGGCATTAAGCCGGATGAATGTCAATTCTTGCCTGCCAATGCACCGGGAGTGTTTCAAAAAACCTTTGCACCGGGAGAAAGTTTGGATTTTGCCAACACGGTTGGAAAACCGCTCTACACCATGTTGATCGTTGATAACGACCGTAATGCATGGGTAAAGCCTGAGGTCTATAGCTATCCGCTTTATATTTGCACGCGTCCTGAAATGCTCTTTAAAGCGGTCAGTGGAGGAAAATAACATGCGATGGCATGGGTTGCTTAATAAAATGATTCAAGACGTGCGCAACACCTTTGGGCAACCCGTCATCTACACGCGAAAGGACAATCAGCAATCTTTTCGTATCACAGCGATTTACGGCATCAAACATTCGGAATCGGAGGCTGGAGGCAGAATCCCCACCACAATTGCAAGAAAGGAACTTGATCTTTGTATCAATGATATCGGGGGAGTACCACCAAAACCTCAAGATCGTATTGTGATCATCTCTCCTGAAAACAACAAAGCCCCCTCTTCTCAAGAACACTTCGTGATCACAGATGTCCAAGCCTCTGAATCCGGTATGTATAAACTTATCTTACGTAACGAATCTCCACCCAACAAGCAGTTTTGATTACATTTCTGAGATACAGAAGGGGAATAAAATATCCCCCTTCTGCTTTTTTTATCACTCACTCAATTGGAATACGCCAAGCCTTTCGCCCATAGTGTTTTGCGTAAAGTTTTTGACCTGTATAAGGACATCTACGCCATGTGCGAAAAACGTACGTTTTACTTTCTTTAAACTTCTGTGTATTATACATGGAAGTTCCTTTTAAGGTGAATTGACCTAGACAGGAAACATTTACAATGATACAATTCCGCCTGTTGTTACGGGTTACATCTTGTTGTTTCCTGTCTGGTTTTACGTCAGCTAACCGAAACCTGACGTAAACTCTTTATGGGTTTGAGCTGCAACTCAAACCCTTTTTATTCTGATTTAATATTTAATGTTTTCATTCTAACCTTTGCTGCTTGTAATGAAACTTTATAGCACTTAGCGATCTCTTCTGGAGTCTTAAATTTGGGCATACCTGAACGTGGCATTAAAAGTTCAGCGGCAAACTGATCAGCTTGCCGTTCTGAACTGCGATAAGCAGGTATTTCATGAGAATCAATTACGCGTTGTAAGGGTAAATTTGTATGTAAAAAGAGGTGAGCAAATTCATGAGCAACTGTAAATCTTGCACGACCATTACCATCGTACGCATCTCTATAAATATCTTCTCTTAAAACGATGAACTTACCTTGTGGATCAGTTAAACCACCCACATTTCCCAGTTCTTTCTTATCTGCGATACGTAAATGAAAATCTCGCTTCATATTAGGCAAAATGTGTTCAATAAACTCCATTACTGGAAAATATTGGACATCTGACAATTGTAATTCTCTTCGAAATAAACCAGCTAAATAACTAATTTTGTGCCAACTACGAGGAGGAACTTCATAATCAATGCTTTTATACACCTTCTATTTACCTTCTTTTTCTTTTATCTGTTTCATTAATTTTTTCATTTTTTCTACATCTTCTGGAGAAATGTTATCTATAACTCTAGCAAACATACCAACAAGTTCACCTGTGGATGAATTAGAAGACTTTATTGTAAAACTCTTACGGCAGGCATCAGCCTCTTTTCTTAAGAGAGAAGCCATATCTTGATCTAAATCGTATAATTCTATGATCTTTTCTTCCATACCAACAGGCACAGATTTTTTGCCAATCTCGACAGAAGATAAAAACGCTACAGATATACCTAATTTATCAGCCATATCTAAAAGACGTTCTGCATGATCAATACGGAGTTTTCGTATGGTTTTACCAAAGGATGTAAGCATCAAATATAACTCCAAAGGACGGATAATTAATCTTAATAAGTTGAATATATTTTATCTTAAGGTATAAATCAACTCTTTTTTTTACAATAATTACAAATTGCCAATAGCAAAAATTTAAAAATTATCGAAAGTTGCTTGACATTATAGTAGGAGTATGAATAATCGAATCAGGTGCCTAAGAAACACCTTAAACACATAGCGGATAGATTGCCGAAACAATCTTTTCACCGCCAATTAAAAACTTTGACTCGTTGTATGCTACAAGCATATAATGATATTGTCGGGTGTGGTTATGCTATACAATACCCTTTTGGGAAAGGCGTAACGACGGGCTATGTGCCGTGTTTCTTAGCACCCGGCACTCTTTAATTGAGTGTCATTAAGAAACCTTTAAGCACATAGGAGCCAAATCATGGCACAATATTTAATCGACATACACAAAGCTACAATTGATGGTGATACCGTTCAGACGGTAAATGCACGTGAGTTACATGCATTTTTGGAAATAGGAAAAGATTTCTCTACTTGGATTACTGACCGTATCAATAAATATAATTTATTAGAAAACCAAGATTTTGTTTGCTCCCCGATTTTGGGGAGCAAAGGTAGGGGTGGTCACAATCGTAAAGACTATCACCTGATCTTAAGTGTAGCTAAAGAACTTTCGATGCTTGAGAATAATAAGAAAGGTAGAGAAGCTCGTTTATACTTTATCAAATGTGAACGGCTTTTGAAACAAGTAGTGACACCACAAGTTGACTACTCCAAACCGGAGGCATTACTTGGTGTTTTGAATCACTTACAAAGCCAAATCAAGCAGAAAGATCATGTTATTGCCGAATTGGCTCCAAAAGCAGAAGCTTTAGAAGGTTTAAAACGCTCTGATGGTCTGTTTGGTTTAATTGAAGCAGCAAAGATGTTGGAAGTGCGACCAAAGGATTTAACGGATTACTTGCGTAAACATGATTGGGTTTATCGACGGGCTCCAGGGGCGCCTCTGTTACCTTATCAGGATAAAATCAAGAAAGGTTTCATGGATTGCCCTGCTATCACCATTCAAAGACCGGATGGTACAGAAAAGGTACTCCCTTCAACGAAAATCACCTCGAGAGGATTGGCATGTTTGAGAGAACAAATCTTTGGGGGTGTACAATGAATACCAGTATTGATTTCTTATGCGATTTGTGGATGACGCTGTATCAGTTTTCTGATCGTGATGATGTTGAAGACAAAGTTTTTAGTGCTCTCATTGAAACCATGGATGCAATAGAAAAAGCTTTAATCTTAAAGCTTCAAGATGAAAGCCCGAATGCACTCAAAATTCTGGCAATGATTACAAATTTTGGAGCCTTAAAACCTCCCTCGATTATGCAGCCTTTGCTGAAAACTTACGAACCAAATTTAGAAAAACCTATTAAAAAGGTTGCTTAAGTAAAACATGCCCCTTCCCCACTTCAAAGGTGGGGAGGTGGTTAAGTTCTACATTCAAACTTATTAATTTTGGCAAATTCATCTGCTTTTTCGGCTTGTAAAATATGAACATCATAAGCAGCTTGCATATTAAGCCAGAACTCAGCTGTCGTATCAAAAAAAGAAGCCAATCTGAGAGCCGTATCAGGAGTTATTGGACTATTTTCCGCAACAATACGTTCTATCCTCGTGCGTGGAACATTCAATGCTTTTGCAAGAGCATAAGCAGACAGAGCATATTCTTTTAAATATTCCTCCCGTAAAATTTCTCCAGGATGTATTGCAATATAATTTTTCATCTCGACCTCCTATAGATCAATGATAATCTATAATTTCAACTTCATAGGCGCCATTAATACGCCATTCAAAACAAAGACGAAACTGGTTATTAATACGAATAGAATATTGACCTTTACGCTCTCCTTTCAATGCTTCTAAATGATTTCCTGGAGGACTGCGCAAATCTTTAAGATCAACTGCTTTATCGAGCATAAACAATTTTCTTTGGGCTATACGCACTAGAGTGGTGGGAAAGCCTCTGGGCGGATTGCCTTCTAGAAGATCTTTACACCGCTTATCAGCAAAAGATTCAATCACCAAATCACCTCTATTCGTTCTTTTATGTATCATAACATGATACTAGTTTTAAGAAAAGGATAAATGTTAAATGACAGGAACACTCATGCATCCGAGAGAGACGATAAGAGAAACATTTGTTGCGTTGATAAAGGCTGCAAAGACGGCAGCTGGTGACAATGTTTTCAATATGCGTGATTTCAATTTATTTATTGAAGCAATGCCAGCTATTAATATCTCAACGCAAAATGAAACCATTGAAGATGGACATGATTTTGGCTTAAGGCGGCGTGTTTTAACAGTAGATGTTGAATGCTATGCAACATGTGAAGATGGTGCACGCTTTGTTGACCAATTAGCATGGGAAGTTGAAGAGATTTTCTATGCCAATCCCAATCTTAACAACACCGTTGAGACATGCCGCCTGCAAAATATTGCTTTTGCCTTTGGCGATAATGGCGCCCTAGCGCTCCATGGTGCAATTTTAACCTTTGAAGCCATTTATGTGACCAATATCCCCAACATGGATGAAGAAGAAGGCAGTGTAACAGCAAGAATCGTTGAACCTTTCTTAAGCTTTGAACCAGAAACAGGTGTGGGAAACGAAGACAAATACCATAAAATTGAAGGTGGACATGTTAGAGCGGCGCGATAAAGAGATCACAGATCTAAAGAGACGTGTAGCAAATATGGTTGTGGTGGGGAAGATTAGCCATGTCGACCATAAAAACGCACGCTATCGGATAAAAAGTGGCAATCTTGTCAGTGACTGGATTCCAGATACCCAAGCCCGCGCCGGTAAAACACGTTCTTATGAAGGACGCGATGTTGGAGAGCAAGTGATTGTTGTTTCATCATCAGGGGATTTATCACAAGGGATGATTATTGGTTCACTTCACACCGATGCTAATCAAGCAGCCGATAAAGGCAGCATTCACCGAACGATATACCCCGATGGAACCAGCCTTGAATATGATGATGAACAAAATACTTATGGAATTCATATCAAATCAGGTGGAAAATTTATCCTCACGATTGCTGAAGGTGTGTCACTAAAAGGTGATGGTGGGAATCTAGAGCTTACCGCACCGGAAGGCATAAAGATTGTTTCAAAAAGCGATATAAATTTAAACGCAAAAGGCAACATCTCTTTGAAGGCAGGTGGTGGCGTTTCTCTGAATTCGAATGATAGTATCTCTCTTCATTCTGGGAATAATGTTTCCATTCATTCAAGTGGACTAAAACATAACAGCACCAATGTAGGAGCAACCCATGTTCATGGGGGTGTTTTCCCTGGT
>NZ_JBHIQH010000050.1:0-1018 GCF_042196485.1 Bartonella sp. AD24XZML
ACGTTGCGTGGCTGGTCATACTTTACACCGTATTAAAGCCATTAGAGATTTTGCTGATGTAAAGGCGGGCGACCTCGGCGGCTTTATTGAAAAGGAAAGTAACTTATCACATGATGGTAATTGCTGGGTAGCTAATGAGGCTTGTGTTTATAATAATGCTCTTGTTTCTGATAATGCTACTGTTTTTAATTATGCTAGTGTTTTCGATAATGCAACGGTTTGTGATAATGCAAAGGTATTTGATTTTGCTAGTGTTTATGACAATGCAAAAATACATGATAATGCCTTGGTTTTTGGATATGCTTTTGTTTACAAACATGCTCATGTTTTTAATAACGCCGCTGTATGTGATAAGGCTGTTATAAGAGACAATGCAAAAGTCTATGGGAAGGCTTTTATTAATTGGTATACACGTATTGAAGACAATGAAACGATTAATCTTGCATCTCAAATTTCTGATGACGCTTGTGTCTCTTTACCTATAACAAAAAAATACGAATTTACGAATGAAACGCGTTGTGTGGCTGGTCATACTTTACACCGCATTAAAGCCATTAGAGATTTTGCTGATGTAAAGACTGGTGATTTAGGTGGTTTTATCGAAAATGAAAGCAATCTCTCTCATGATGGCAATTGCTGGGTCTATGATAATGCTACCGTTTTTTGGGAAGCCGTCGTTTCTGACAATGCAAAAATACATGATAATGCTTATGTAAGGGGCTTTGTTTATGGCAATGCAAAAATATTAGGCTCTGCTCGTATTGATTGGGCTGCTCATGTTTACGATAATGCCGTCGTTTCTGACAATGTATATGTTTGTTACTTAGTAAAAATCTTTGGCAATGCTATAGTTGATGGCAATCAAAAAATTTATGATGATATTGGGAATAATAACAAAACCATAAATGAAGCTGCTTAAATAAAGCATGGGCGTTGTGGGGGCGCCTGCTTTCCAACCAAATTTCCCATTTCAAATTTTATCAAACGTTTATCACATTAGATTGTGAGGGTATCTCTA
>NZ_JBHIQH010000051.1:0-70387 GCF_042196485.1 Bartonella sp. AD24XZML
CCCCCCTTAAAATCATGTAAAAGAAAATAAATTGATACAAAACCTAGTGGCAAAATATACAAAACCTAGTGGCAAGCTACAGTCATTGCTCATCATTTCTAATTAATCTTTTATACGGGGGCTGTAAAAATCCGTCTAAGTTAAAAATTATTATCTTAGATCTAAGCCCCCAATCCAATAGATGCTTCATAAGAAATTACGAATCTTAGAAAAACTTTGAAAAAAAATAAATTGATACAAAACCTAGTGGCAAAATATATAAAACCCGCTGGCAAGCTACAGAATAAATACAAAATTCAATGGAGCGGGCGATGGGATTCGAACCCACGACCCCAACCTTGGCAAGGTTGTGCTCTACCCCTGAGCTACACCCGCTTACCGATTCGATATATGTCTTGTCTGTATGGCGTAGGCTTCTACGAATTGCAACAAAAAAATATCATTTTAGTTTGATTTATTTTGTCCATGTTTAAATAAAATGAAATAAAGATTGATTTTAGAAAATTCTTCAGTAATAGATTATTCTTTTTTTAATTTTTGCATGGAGAGGGGTGGAATATAATGTTGAAGAGAATAAATATATTAGGGATTATCATTGCAACTGTTTTTATGATGAACAGTGTTGCAAAGGCAGATGACCAAGTTAAACGCGTTAAAGTTGCAATAACGCAAATTATGGTCCATCCTGCTGCGGATGCCGTTCGTAAAGGTGTGGAAGATGTTCTTGCAGAAAATGGTTATAAGCAAGGTGAAAATTTTCAACTTACCTTTTTATCAGCGCAGGGTAATATTTCAACAGCAACGCAAATTGCACGTAAATTTGTTGGTGATAAACCCGATGTTATTGTAGCAATTACCACGCCTTCAGCACAAACGATGCTTGCGGCAACAAAAACAATTCCTATCGTTTTTGCGGCGATTTCTGATCCTATCGGAGCTAAAATCGTTTCTTCGCTTACCAAACCTGGCGGTAATATGACGGGGAGTTCTGATCGTATAGATGTTGCAGAAAGTGTTAAACTTTTACAAGAAGTAAAACCAGATTTGAAAAAAATTGGTTATCTCTATAATGCTTCTGAAGCAAATTCTGTTTCAACACTTAAGGTGTTAAAAGATGCGGCAAAAAAAGTTGGAATTGAAATCATTCCTTCATCAGCACCAAAACCTTCAGATGTTCAGGCGGCAACACGGGCTTTAATAGGTAAGGTAGATATCATTTTTATTCCCGCTGATAATACGGTTCTTTCTGTTTTAGAGGGGGCAGTAAAGGTCTCACAGGAAGCAAATGTTCCTGTATTTACTGTTGATGCTAATTCTATTGGACGCGGTCCCTTTATGACGCAAGGTGTGAATTTCTATGATGTAGGGGTTGATGCTGGGAAGCTGGTTGTGCGTATTCTAAAGGGTGAAAAGCCTGGTGATATTGATGTTGTGCAGGCGGCTAATAATGACATTCGAATTGATATGAAAGCAGCAGAAAAAGCGGGGATTGTTATTCCGCAGGCAGTTATTGATCGTGCAACAAAAGTGATTCAATGACTTTCATTGATAGGATGTTGATACAATAAAATACGTTAAGTTTTCATGGGGATTGTCTTTACATGAATATATTTGCGTTTTCTGGCGCTGTAGAATTAGGTCTTATTTATGCGTTTGTGGCTATAGGGGTTTATCTCTCTTTTCGCGTTTTGGACTTTCCTGATTTAACAGTTGATGGCTCATTTCTTCTTGGGTCTTGTGTCTGTGGCGTCTTGATTCTTTTAGGTTTTAATGCATGGACAGCTATGGCATGTGCTTTTTGTGCAGGCATGGTAGCTGGTTTATTAACCGCTCTGTTGAATTTGCATTTTGGTATTTTGAATCTTTTAGCTTCTATTTTAACAATGTCGGCACTTTATACGGTTAATCTTCGTATTATGGGAATTATGGGAGGGTCTAATGTTAATTTAGCTCTTGCTGATACGGCGTTAACGCCCTTTTATAATCTGTTTGGTTTGTCTGATATTTTTGTGCGTCCTCTTTTCGTTGGTATTGTGTTGCTCGTTATGGCGTTTTTGATTTGGCGCTTTTTGGAAAGTGAAATTGGTCTTGCTATGCGTGCAATGGGCGCTAATCCACGCATGGCGACGGCGCAAGGTGTTCATACATCAGCATTGATATATTTTGGAATGGGGCTTTCCAATGCGTGTGTGGCACTTGGTGGTTCTCTTTATATTCAAACTGCGATTGCAACAGATATTACCGGTGGAATTGGAACAATTGTTTTTGGATTGGCAGCCGTGATTATTGGTGAAACTCTCTTTCGTACGCGCAATATTTTTTGGATTATAATCAGCTGTATTGTAGGGTCTGTACTTTATCGTGTGGCGGTGCAATTTGCATTTGAAGCAAATGGCATTGGTATTGATACGTCGACAGATCTTCAGTTGATTACTTCGTTGTTGGTTGTTTTAACCCTTATTGTGCCACGCTATTGGAGGAGGCATAAACGTGATTGAATTTTTTCATGTTGGGGTCACATTTAAACCGCAAACACCTTTGGAAAAACAGGCTTTAATTGATATTAACCTGAAAATTGATCAGGGTAGTTTTGTTACGGTTATTGGTTCAAATGGTGCTGGTAAATCAACTTTGCTCAGTGTTTTAGCGGGTGCAACGCTTCCCTCAACGGGGAAAGTGGTTATCAATGGACAAAATGTTTCTAGGCAATCAGTCAGTGAACGCGCTGGAAAGATTGCTTGTGTTTTTCAAGATTCTTTAGAGGGAAGTTGTGGTTCTTTAACAATTGAAGAAAATTTGGCTCTTGCTGCTCTTCGAGGAAGTCGTCGTGGTTTGCGTGCGGCTTTAAATCATGAGAAACGGCAATTTTTTCGAGAGAAAATTGCTCAATTAGGCATTGGTCTTGAAGCATATATTCATAATCCTATGGATAGTTTGTCAGGTGGGCAACGCCAAGCAGTTTGTCTTGTGATGGCAACATTAGCACATGCGGATGTTTTATTGCTTGATGAACATACCTCAGCGCTTGATCCTGGAATGGCTGATTTTGTGATGCGGTTGACTGAAAAAATCGTTGAAGAGAAAAAATTAACGACTATCATGGTGACTCATTCTATGCGTCAGGCTCTTGATTATGGCGATCGTACCTTGATGTTGCATGGTGGAAAAGTGATTTTGGATGTCTGTCATGAAGAGCGTAAGGGCTTGGATGTAAATGATTTAATTGGCATGTTTCAGAAAGTTCGCGGGGGAGTTCTTGATGATGATGAACTGTTAATGGATTAATAGTGTGGCTCAGAAAAAAGCACATGAAGTTGATCAGTTTCTAATGCGTTTTTCACGTGCTTTTCCTATTGTTCTCATTTATGGGCCAGATCGTGGTCTTATTTGTGAGCGTGCACAATGTTTTGTAAAACTTACACGGGTAGCAATAGAAGATCCATTTTCGACAATTCGTTTGGATGCTGCTGAAATTGATAAAGATCCTGCACGTTTAGAAAATGAAGCGCGTACGTTATCGCTTTTTGGGGGAGATCGTTTGATATGGATCTCTAATGCTGCTAACCAAAAAGGTTTTCTTGCTGCCTTAAAGCTTTTAATTGAGAAACCACCAGAAGCTTGTTTTATTCTCATTGAGGCAGGGGATTTAAAAAAAGGAACAGGGTTGCGCAATGCTGTTGAAACAGCATCAAAAGCGATGGCTTTACCCTGTTTTGCCGATGATATGCGTTCTCTTGACGGTTTGATTGATGAGGTTTTAGGACAGTTTAAGAAGACTCTTTCTTTAGATGCACGTAGATGGTTGCATGAATGTTTAGGGGCGGATCGCCTTGTATCACGAGGTGAATTAGAAAAGCTTTGTCTTTATGCTGCAAATGTTCGTATTACTCTTGAAGATGTGAAAGCTGTTGTAAGCGATGTCAGTGCTCTTTCTCAAGATGAAGTCATTGATGCTCTTTTATTGGGCGATATATCAGGCTTTGAAGCGCATTTTAACCGACATGCAGCAGTGCAGGGGGCACTTTTTTTAATTTTGAGTACAGCTCAAAGGCATTTTCAGCAATTACAGCTATTGCGTTATCAGGTAGAGGTTGAAGGAAATTCGCCTTTTACGGTGGTTTCTCAGGCACGTCCTCCCATTTTTTTTCAACGGAAAAAGATCGTTGAACAAGCTTTAAAATATTGGAAGTTAGAACAAATTTCTTATGCAATGGAAAGAATTCAGAGTGCTGTTTTAGATAGTCGTAAAAATCCACTTTTGGGTGAAGCTATCATTCGTCAAGTTTTGTTAGGGCTTACAATTATTGCACGACGCCAGATGGCAGCTTAACAGCCTAGAAATATAATGATTTTTTATTTTTTGTATACCACAGAGGTATTTTCAGCAATTAAAACTGTTATGCTATCAAGTAGAGGTTGATAGAACTTGTATTTTTGAGGATGCGTTTTAGGAGCTTGAAAGCTTGATAGAAACTTTTCTTCAAAAGAAATAGTTTATTTTCAAAAGGCCATTTTGAAACAGTTTTATTATTTTGTTGTGTCGTAAAATACTGTTTTTAGGGTAGTGATACGAGGCTCATATCAAATTTTATGTATTCGATGTTTTTTGTGTGGATATTTGGTGAATATTAGGTTGGTTCATAGAGTCTTAATGGAGTAACACCCCTCATGTAAAACAGAGTATCTCAAACAACAGAAGATACTTGTATGGTAGATTCATACGCTTTCTTAGAAATATTTTTCAATGCGCGTCATATCTATTTTGCGGCGGTGTTTATGAATGGTGTAGAAGTAAAGTTCCTTGTGAAGAATATAAAACCCATAGAGCAACTCTATCTTTACGCTTAATAAAAGTGCAAGTCGACACTCATTATATACTTTGCTAGCCTCTAATGTTGCTACAGTTTTTAGCATTAGAAAGCGTTTTTCATCATTTTTGCTCACATGTCTTCTTGTGATGTGTAGACAAGAGATTTTAATTGATAAGAGGGTTTGTGATGGAAGAATTTTACAGTATTCGAAGTTATGATTCAAATTGAAAAAAGTATTATTTTTATAAATCAATGTATTATAGATTAATTGAATCACATAAAATAGTGAGCCAGAGGAATCTTTTAGACAAGAAAATGAATTGTTTGCAGATTGGTATGAATTAAGAATCTTCGTGGGATGAGGAGAAAGTCAAAATAGATTATGATGAAAATGACAACACCTATGGGGAAACTTTTATGTTTGATATAGAGATGATTATCTTAGCAATGAATGTGTCTCATAAACAGAGCTAGCCATTGTTTATTATTAATAATTTATTATTTTTCATATTGAATCAATCAGAACAATGTCTTTTGCACGTCATAAGTGGGGGCGTGTGGATAAAAACTGTGCAAGAAAGCACTAAAATGCCTCTTATGAATGCTCTCAAATTCCAAGGTTTTTTGCAACATTGGGGGTAGGAAAATATAATGATAGTGTTTTATTAAGTGTGAAGAGGGTCGTGCTTAATAGATTTATAGTTATAACATTTACGAACACTGTCGTGAGATAGGCTAGAGAGCGAGATGCCTTTTTAAAACAAACGCATGAATTTGTAATCCAAATCTATTCTATTTAGGGCGTTCTGTTTTACGTGAGGGGTGTGATTCCATTAAAGGGATATTCGGTGTTTTTATTATCAAACTTTTTCTTTATTGAGAGGTCGTGTTTTTCTCATATTTATTTGATTTATGGTATCCGGAATCTGGAGAGGAAAATGTTTTTAATGGTATCTTTTGGTATGCGTTGTTTTACGGTGTTTTCAATATTCGCGAAACTTATGTTGTTGTTGTAGGTGGAGGCGTAATACGTTTTTATATAGGTCTGATGTACAAATTAATGAACGTATCGGGATAATTGGAGAAGAGCTAGTGTCTGCTTACGCTTTTGATGTGTTTTTTTGTGAGTAAAATTAGTAAGATAAAGTAAACTGATGGGATTTTATGTAGAGTCGTTGTTATCCTAATTGAGAGTGCATTTTATTTTGTTTCGGTGATGCGCTTTGATCAGTAATTAAGAGGGAGTTTTAGAGCGTGATGTTAGATTTCTCGTCATTTATTTTTTATGTGTTTTCTAGGTAAAGTGATCTGTTGTCAGCTTGCGCAGGTGATAATTGGTAAACTGCGTTATTCTTTATTCCCTAGTTGTCATTTTTTAATGTTTTACGCATAACTCTTGAACAAACAAACAAGAAAATTGTGATTTTACAATTGTCTTTATTGCCATTTGCAAAGAATCTTTGAAGGTGAAAGATGCTCCATATTCAGTTTGAAAAAATAGCACTCATTGGGATCGGTCTGATTGGGTCTTCTTTAGCAAGAGTGATTAAAAAGAAAAATCTTGCGGCTCAGATTTCTATTGCAACACGTCGTCCAGAAACCCTGAAAAGAGCGCGTGAATTGGAGCTTGGGGACTTTTATACGACAGATAATGCAAAAGCTGTTGAAGGAGCAGATTTGGTTATTCTTTCTGTTCCTGTTGGGGCTAGTGCAGAAGTGGCAAAAACCATTCGTGATCATTTAAAACTTGGAGCGATTGTGAGTGATGTTGGTTCTACGAAAGCGTTGGTTATTGCGGAAATGGCACCTTTATTGCCAAAAACGGTTCATTTTATTCCAGGGCATCCAATTGCTGGAACGGAATATTCAGGACCGGATGCTGGTTTTGCTGATTTATTTATGAATCGTTGGTGTATTTTAACGCCTTTTGCGGATAGCGATGCTGCTGCTGTCGCACAATTAACAGCGTTTTGGGAAGCTTGTGGTGCGCGTGTCGAAAAGATGGAACCTAAGCATCATGATCTTGTTTTGGCTATTGTTTCACATTTACCCCATTTGATTGCGTATAATACTGTTGGGACAGCGAGTGATTTAGAAAAAGTAACAAATTCGGAAGTAATTGCTTATTCCGCTTCCGGTTTTCGTGATTTTACGCGTTTAGCATCTTCTGATCCCGTTATGTGGCGAGATATTTGTTTGCATAATAAGGATGCTATTTTAGAAATGTTGAGCCGTTTTAGTGAGGGGCTTGCTTTTTTAGAACGGGCAATTCATTTAGGAGATGGTGAGACACTGTTTAACTTTTTTACACGTACGCGTGCTGTACGTCGCAATATTATTGATGCTGGACAGGAAATTGATGCTCCTGATTTTGGACGTCAGAGTGTTTCTAAAAAAGGGTGAATAAAAGCAAGGGGTTTTTGTTGAATTTCGCTGGTTTTTTCTAGAAATCGATAAGAAGTTTTTTCTTTATTCAGTCATAGATTGCAATAAAAAAGAGTGACGATTGCTCCGATACAGATAACCATGACTTTAAAAGGTTTTATGTGTGCACGATCATCTTGCTTAGCTCTCTATAGGGCATATAATGTACAGAAGAGGTTACTGATCTGTAGAAGTAACAAAAAAATGAGGTTGTTGTAGAACTTCATAGAGTGGGTTATTGTTTTTGTTTTGGTATAAAGTCGGGCTTGACCGTATTGATTATTGACCGTTATATTGCAACATTGCAAAATGTTTATTTGCAGAGCTTTGATGATTTTTATAAAACTTGAAATAGACTGAGGAAGAGTTTTACCAGAAAGTATTGAGTTTTGTTAAAAAATATCTTTTGGTATAGCTATCGTATTTTGGGTGACGCAGTAAGTCATTATTGGCGTGATAATGGGAGTGCTTTTGCAAGCCATGTTGCGCTATCGGGGCTTTTAGCATTTTTCCCTTTTTTTATTTTTGGAACATCGTTTGCTCGTTTTCTAGGTGCTTTTACCTATACACCGCAAAAAATTAAAGCACTGGTGCAGTTATTGCCTGATGTTATCGCAGAGCCTTTATCTCAGGAAATTGTCAATGTTTTAACCATTCATCGAGGAGGTGTGTTGACGCTTTCTGTCATTGGAGCGGCTTATTTTGCTTCTAATGGGATAGAGGCTTTGCGTACGGCTTTAAATAAAGCTTACCGTGTTACTGATCGACGGAGTTTGTTGTTTTGTCGTTTTCAAAGTCTGTTTTTTGTAATCCTTGGAGCTGTTGGTATTGTTGTGATTAGCTTTTTATTGATTTTGGCGCCTTTGTTGATCAAAATTATGCAAAATCATTCTTTTTTTATGACTGAATATATTGCTGCTATTCGTGTATGGCGTTATACAGTTGCAATCATTATTTTGTTTATCAGTCTTTTGATTGTTCATAAATGGCTTCCAGCAGGGCGGCGGAAATTTATAGATATTTTACCAGGAATAGTGGTGACAATGTTTATATGGTTTATGGCTTCTATCGCTTTTGCGCAATATTTAACGATGTTTGATTATATTTCTACCTATGCAGGGTTGGCATCTATTATGGTTGCTATTATTTTTCTCTACATATTGAGTGCAATTTTTATTTTGGGAGGAGAAATAAACGCGGCGATAATGTTTTATCGCAAGGATTTGCAACATTCAGATGAATGAAAGAGTTTATTATTACTTGAAAGCCAAGGTATGAGTATCCCAATAAAGCCTGCTATCACTTTGTTGATTGATGCGGATGCTTGTCCCGTAAAAGATGAAGTTTATCGTGTGATGAATCGTTATCAGCTTAAGACATTTGTTGTGGCAAATCGTTCTTTGTCCCTTCCAGATGAAGCACTCATTGAAAGAGTGGTCGTTGCTGGTGAATTCAATGGTGCTGATGATTGGATCGTAGAACATGTGCATGAGGCAAGTATCGTTATTACCAGTGATATTCCTTTAGCAGCGCGGGTTGTGCAAGCTGGGGGTTTTTGTCTTTCGCCAACGGGGCGTATTTTTGATGTAAATTCAATTGGTCAGGCTTTGGCGATGCGCAATTTGATGGAAGATTTGCGTGGACAGGGTAGTATAATAGGTGGTCCCCGTCCTTTTTCTCGTAAAGACCGTTCTGCTTTTTTGTCAGCACTGGATCTTGTTATACAACGTTTAAAAAGACGCGGTTATTAAAGTTATAGGGCTTCTTTAATGATTGCTTTTATAAGTGCTTTGGCATCGTCATTGGCCCATGGAGCTGCACCATTGAAAGAAGCAATGAGATATCCTTCTTTATCAATGAGCAGTGTAATGGGGAGTCCTAAAGCGAGCCCCTGTTTTCTAACATTGTTGAAAATATCCATTGTTTCATCGCGATAGTAAAGCAAATTATCTGAATGAATATTTTGTAAAAATTGCTGAATTTTTTCAGGAGAAGCAGTTTTATCGATATTAATAGCTATGACATCAAAGTTTTCTCCACCTAATTCACGTTTTAATTGCGCAAGTTCAGGCATTTCTGTGCGGCAAGGTGCACACCAAATAGCCCATAGATTGACCAGCATTGGTTTTCCGGTAAATTCGCTGAGTGTGCGCTCTTTTCCTTGAATATCCTTGAAAGAGAGTTTATTCATATCTAAGAGCGTATCAGCAAATCGTATGTGGCTAAAAAAGCCTTTTGCTGCTTTTCGTATCGCCATCATTTTTTCTGCTCGTGCTTTATTAATGTTTATTTCTTGTGCTTGTGCTGCTGAAATGAAATTGAAAAGAAAAAATTCTCTTTTAGTATCGTAGTTTATGGTTGCGTATAAACTCAGTGCAATGATAAAGAATGCAAGGGAGAGTTGCCTTTTTTTATTGTTTTTTTCGCTGATGAAAATTTGAAAAATCATAATTTTGTCCTTTGGATGGGTGTTTTCAGAATATGACAGATGAGAAGTTAAAGAACCAAATGTGGGGTGGTCGGTTTGCGGCAGGTCCTGCTGCAATTATGGAAGAAATTAATGCCTCTATTGATTTTGATCAAAAACTTTATCGACAAGATATTGAAGGTTCTTTTTCTCATGCAGCTATGTTAGCGCAAACGAAAATCATTTCACAATCAGATTATGAAAAAATTGTTCATGGTTTGAAACTTATTCGCCAAGAAATTGAAGACGGTAAATTTGTTTTTTCACGAAAGCTTGAAGATATTCATATGAATATTGAAGCGCGGTTGAGTGCGTTGATTGGTCCTGTAGCAGGGCGTTTGCATACGGCGCGTTCACGCAATGATCAAGTTGCTGTTGATTTTCGCTTGTGGGTACGTGAAGCAACGCAAAAAATAGCACAAGCTTTAAAAGGATTGATAGAGCAATTACTTATTCGCGCAGAACAACATGTTGATACCTTTATGCCAGGCTTTACGCATTTACAATTGGCTCAACCCGTAACATTGGGTCATTATATGATGGCTTATGTTGAAATGTTTGGTCGAGATTTATCGCGGATGCGTGATGCTGTTGAGCGAATGAATGAATCGCCTTTAGGGGCGGCTGCTTTAGCGGGGACAGGCTTTCCAATTGACCGTTTTATGACAGCAAAAGCGCTAGGCTTTCGGGAACCTACACGCAATTCAATTGATAGTGTTTCAGATCGTGACTTTGCATTGGAATTTTTAAGCGCTGGCGCTCTTTGTGCAACACATCTTTCGCGATTGGCGGAAGAAATTGTCCTTTGGTCAAGTGCACAGTTTTGTTTTATTCATTTATCAGATGCTTTTTCAACAGGGTCTTCCATTATGCCACAAAAGAGAAATCCTGATGCGGCAGAGTTAGTACGAGCGAAAGCAGGTCGATTGAATGGTGCGCTTATGGGATTGTTAACGGTGATGAAAGGATTACCGCTTGCTTATTCAAAGGATATGCAAGAAGATAAGGAATATGTGTTTGATGGGGCTTTGAGTTTGGAATTATCACTAGTAGCAATGACAGGGATGATTGCTGATTTGAAAGTGAATAAAAAAGCCATGAAACAAGCAGCGGATTTAGGGTATGCAACAGCTACAGATTTTGCGGATTGGCTTGTACGCAATTTAGGGATTCCTTTTCGCGAAGCACATCACATCACAGGGTATGCTGTGGCATTGGCAGAAAAAAAACAGTGTCGCCTTCATGATTTATCATTAGATGAACTTCAAGCAATTTGTCCTGATATCAATGCGACACTTTTTGATGTTTTGACCGTTGAAAAATCTGTTGAAAGTCGTAAAAGCTTTGGGGGAACAGCGTCTTCAGAGGTTCTTCGGCAAATTGCGTATTGGAAAAAGCGTCTCGTGAGCGCTTGAGTGATTGTATTTTAAAGGTAAAAAAGAAATCGAGATGAGGAAAGAGGACAAATGAAAATTATATTAAAGGGGTTGGTGATTGTCCTTTTGGGGGGCTTGGGTATTGTTGGGTGTGGGCGTAAAGGGTCATTAGAGTTACCTCCTTCAACAGGAGTGAATTCTTCACAAGGAACTTTTGTTTCTCAAGGCAAAACAGATAAACCTTTTATTCTTGATCGATTAATACAATAGGAATTTTTATGCGTTTTTTTTCTTATCATCAGGGTGTGCTTCACGCTGAAGGTCTTTCTCTTTTGGAACTTGCGCGGGAAGTTGGAACACCTTTTTATTGTTATTCAGCTAGCGCAATCGTTGCACATTTTAAAGATTATCAGAATGCATTTCATGATATGCCGAGTTTAATTGCTTATGCGGTTAAAGCGAATTCCAATCAAGCAGTTTTACAACTTTTAGCTAACAATGGAGCGGGAGCTGATGTGGTCTCAGAAGGGGAATTACGGCGTGCACTTGCTGTTGGTATTCCTGCGCAGAATATTGTTTATTCTGGTGTTGGTAAAACAGTGAGAGAAATAGATTTTGCTCTTGCACAAGATATTTATTGTTTTAACGTTGAATCAGAGCCAGAACTTGAACAATTATCGGCGCGGGCTGCTGCGCTTTCAAAAACGGCTCGTATTTCTTTACGCATTAATCCTGATGTGGATGCTAAGACTCACAAGAAAATTACAACAGGTAAGTCTGAGAATAAATTTGGTATTCCACTGTCTTTGGCGGGTGATGCATATAAAAAAGCAGCCCAATTGCCCGGTCTTCATGTGTGTGGTGTTGATCTCCATATTGGCAGTCAAATTTGTGATTTAAAACCGTTTGAAGATGCATTTGTTATTGTTGCAGATTTTGTGCGTCAATTATGGAATAATGGTTATGCGATAACCCATATCGATATTGGGGGTGGGCTTGGTATTCCTTATGGTTATTATGAGCAGCATCCAGTACCTTCTCCTTTTGAGTATGCAGCACTGGTAAAGAAACATATTGCGCCTTTAGGGATCAATATTATCCTAGAACCTGGGCGTAGTATTGTTGGTGAAGCCGGTGTATTGGTAACATCGGTTGTGTATTTAAAAAAGGGGGAAGGACGAAATTTTGTTATTGTTGATGCGGCGATGAATGATTTCATGCGTCCAACGCTTTATGATGCGTGGCAAAATGTAATGCCAGTGAAAAAAACACCAGTAGATGCCCCTCTGATTAATGCTGATATTGTTGGTCCTATTTGTGAAACTGGTGATTATTTAGGCTTGGAACGTTCTTTACCAGTGTTGAAAGCGGGTGATGTTTTGATGTTAACAGGAGCAGGGGCTTATGGCGCAGTGATGGCAAGCACTTATAATAGTCGACTTTTGGTGCCGGAAGTTCTGGTTCAGGATACGCGTTATGCAGTCATTCGTCCACGCCTTGATTATGCACAATTGATAGGCTGTGATCATATTCCAGATTGGATTGAGCCCAAATTAGATTGAGCATTATTAAATATTTTGGGTCTTATTTTTACTAAACTTTGATGAAACAATTTATTTTCTAGAAATTGTTTTGTATGGGGTTTATGATCTTAATGCACCACGATAAAAGGGGATAAATGCTTGTTTATGAAAAATAAAAACATCAAAGGTTTTGCAATGAAGCTTTTGTGTGTGCGCATTTTGATGTGGGGGATCCTTTCATTTGAACGGATGTGGGTACGGTTGTTGCCATTTTTCCTCGTTCTTAGTCTCTTTTGTTCGTTTAGCTGGTTGGGACTTTTTGGTATTTTGGGCTATTGGTCACATTTGCTCTTACTTGGGGTTATACTTATTTGTGCTGGGGCGAGTTTATTTTTTCTTATTCGTTTTCGGTTTCCCACAATGCGGGAAGTAAATTGCCGCCTTGAACGCGTCAATGATCTTAGACATCAGCCTTTGAATATTCAGACAGATCGTTTATGTTCTGAAAATGATGAAGATTTTAGTGCTGTTATTTGGCGTGAACATCAACGCCGAATGGCAAAGCAATTATACCATTTAAAAACGGGATTTATCTCTCTTAATAGTGCGGATTATGATCCTTTGGCTTTGAGGGCTTTGTGTGCTCTTCTTTTTGTGTGCGCTTTTAGTTTTTCTTTTGGTTCACAAGGGGGGCGTTTGGCTGATGCCTTTGATTTTCGTCCTGTCGTTGATGAAAAACTCATGCGGATTGATGCTTGGGTAACACCACCTGCTTATACCGGTGTGGCACCGATTTATTTGACAAAAGATGAGAAAACACAACTAGAAATCCCTGAAGGGAGTAATGTTGTTGTGCGTGTTGTCAATGGGGCTGGCATTACAGTAAAAGCAAAGTCTGTAGAAGATGGGAGGGAAGTTTCGTTTTCAGAGAAAACGGAACAAACAGCTTTGAATGATCCAATTGTTCATTTTGAAACACATTTAAAGCATTCAATAAATTTATTTGTATCATCACGTCGTAAAAAACAGCAATGGCATTTGCAGATAATTAAGGACACGCTTCCAACAATTCATTGGTTGGAAAAACCAGGGAGGATTTTAACAGGATCATTGGAGTTACGATATGTGGTGGATGATGATTATGGTGTGACAAAGGCTTTTGTTGAAATAGAGCCTTTTCTTCCTCAGAATAAAAGTGCTTCTTCTCTTTATAATGCTCCGGAAATAGAGCTTCTTCTTCCGCGTAGTGGAAAGGGGAAAATGCGAATGGTGCAGGATATATCAGCGCATCCATGGGCGGGTTCGCAAGTCAAAATTACTTTGGTGGCAGAAGATGGTGCGGGGCAGAAAGGGCGTAGCAAAACTTTTGTTATGATATTACCACAGTGTGTTTTTTCGAATCCTGTTGCACGCGCAGTGGTTGAACTGCGTCGTTTATTAGCTCTTAATCCTTTAGCGCGAGAGCGGGTACTTGATATGCTTTCTGCTTTGCTTGTGCGTCCAGAAAAGGGGTTGCAAAATGCATCGCATTTTATTGTTCTACAAAGTGCGTGGACAAGACTTTCTTTAGCACAAACAGACGAGGATTTGCGCGATGTGGTGGATTATTTATGGCAAATTGCTTTGGGTATTGAAGGCAATCAACTTGAATCCGTGCAAAAAAAGTTAAAACAAGCACAAGCTGCTTTACGTGATGCATTGCGTTACGGTGCTTCAGCGGCAGAAATTGAACGGCTTATGGCAGATTTACGTCAAGCTATGGATGAGTATATTCGTGCTTTGGCTGAAAAAGCACCGGATAGTCAAGTTTCTAAAAATTCTAAAAGCTCAAAAAGTCCTAATCTTTCTGAAGCTACATTACAAGAAAAGCTAAATTTAATTGAGGAAATGGCTAAAACAGGCTCTTCTTTAGCAGCTGAACAACTCTTGGCGGAAGTTGAACAGACGCTTGATCATTTGCATGTGCAAAAAGGCAATCAAAATGAGGGAGAAAAAAGCCAATCTGCACAAATGAAAGAAAAGCTGGACCAGCTTGGAGATTTAATGCGTCGTCAGCAAGAAATTCTCAATGAAACACATCAGTTAGAGATGGAACAAAAACGCGGAGAAAATGTACCGGAAACACAAAAAAAATCTTTAAAAAAACGTCAAGCTGAATTGCAATCTGAATTATCAACATTAGAAAAAGAATTATCAGAACGAGGATTTGAAACAGGGGGCGCATTGAAAAGGGCAGAAGAAAAAATGAATTCTGCGGAAAATGCGCTTGATAATGGAAATCATCAGGTATCTATACAAAATCAGTCTGATGCTTTGGAATCTTTGAGGCAAGGTGCACAAAATGTTTTGAAAAAAATGCGCGAAACACTTAAAGAAATGGGAGATGAGCAAAATGCTGATTCTGGTCCTAAAGATCCGTTAGGACGTCCACTTTCTTCAAAAACAGATGAAGAACAAGAAGGCGAGGCACTACCACAAGAAAGTGATCAAATGCGTACGCGGCAGATTTTGGATGAAATTCGCAAACGTCTTGGTAAAGAGCATCTTTCAGAAGAAGAAAAAAACTATCTTGAAAGATTGCTTCATTTTAATTAACCAGTGTTGGCTTTTTTCTTAATTGATGTCAAAAACAGTGTATGAAGAACCTCTATGGGGTTTATCTCCAAAAAAATGATTAAAGTGCTTGTAAGGCAATAATCATCCTGTTGTACTGATTTTTTTAATCATTTAAGTTTAAAATATGCAATATTGAAATGTTCGCTATTGCGGAAAAAAAGCAGAAGTCCATATAGGTTTGGTATATGAAAATCTGTAATGTTTGAAATTTGTTTCTACATGGTATGTTGAGTTGGATATCGTTACGCTGAAAGATTTTTATGCTTCTGCACTTGGACTACGTGTGCAAAAGGCGCTGTGTGACCAATTGAATTTATGGTGGCCTGATCTTACGGATAAACGGATTATGGGATTGGGTTATGCACTTCCTTATCTTTCTACATTGCGTGAACGTGCCCAACAATGTTTTGCTTTTATGCCTGCTGCTCAGGGTGTTTCGCCTTGGCCTTGTTCTGAGCAAGTTGCTACAGCGCTTGTTTTTGAAGAAGATTTGCCGCTTCCTGATGCGTCAGTTGACTGTATTTTATTAGTACATGCATTAGAATATACAGAAAACTCATTTGAAACGTTGAATGAAATATGGCGTGTTTTAGCACCCAATGGCCACTTGATCGTTATTGTACCTAATCGCTCTGGCTTTTGGGCGCGCAATATTACTACGCCCTTTGGTTATGGCGAACCCTATAGTCGGCAACAAATTACTCGTTTGTTTGAAAAAACAAATTTTGTTTCTGGGCCAATACAAGAAATTGTACACTATATGCCCTCTACGGGGTATTTTTCGCGGTTGTTCTCATTTTTTTACGAGCCATTTGCTCGCTATCTTTTGCCTTATTTTGGTGGACTCTTAATGTGTCAGGCACAAAAACGTGTTTATCAGGGTTTGCTCGTACAGCGTCGTCAGTCGCGACGTATTTTTATTCCTGCTTTATCGCCACAGACAAGAAATATTTTAATTTATAAAGATAATTAATCATTTTGTCATTGTCATAAGAACCGCAAGTATAGAAGGATTCTCTTATTTCAATTTTTTGCATTTACAATTTAAAAATATTCTTTTGTACATTAATATGTGGAATTGGTATGTGAATAAAAATCTCAAGTATCTATATACCGAACTATATTTCACGAATAGTGGAAACATTTTAAAAGAAAAAAATGCTGGTATCTTCGTAAAAATAGCAGAGTCCAAGGGATCTTGCATAATATGGTTTATGGTGGTTAAAAACTGTACAAGGAAGGATTAAAATGCTTCTTATGAACCATCTCAAGTATCAAGGGCTCCTCTGCAACATCGAGATCTAACATAAGTGTGTGATGGTGCTGGCTTATTCTTTTATAAACGTAAAGATGGTGGTGCTCAGTGGCTTTATCGTTAGGATAAACATTTAGCGTTATATCATTAATTATATAACCTCTTAAGAGGAGATAAAATCATAAAGAATAGAAGAAAACTATAAAGATAAAAAACATCTCTCAATTTAGGCTAGTGAATATGAGATAAAGCAGTGCGTGGAGCGGTTTTTCTGAAAAAATAATCATAAATAGCACTCATCTAAAGATGATAGTTATGATCAAGAATGTTGCTAAAAGATATCACGATTATTTATATGCGAAACATATTAAAAACTTTAGAAAGAACAAAAGCATGTGAAACAGAAGTTACAAAGTATATCGTGAGGGTTGAAAGCATTTTTGTTTCTGGTTCTCATGTTGGAATATTTCGTTTTTTATTCATAATGTTATATATTTTGTCATAAGAGTACAGATAAGAGTAAGTTCTATGTATATGTAATAGCATTCGAATTATACGTGAAGGTTTTTTCATCTCGTTTCTGTTTTCATTTAGGATATTAAAATTATTTTTGAAACAGTAAATCTCGAATTAAAGATTTAAACGATAACCATTTTGATCTGTCATGAGAATTTGTGCATTGGAGGGATCTTTTTCGATTTTTTGTCGCAAACGATAGATATGGGTTTCTAAAGTATGAGTGACAATATTTTCATTATAACCCCAAACTTGTTCTAACAATGTTTCACGGCTGACAATTTTATCATTGGCATAATAGAGACATTTAAGAATCGCTGCTTCTTTTTCTGTGAGACAGATTTTATTGTTGCATTGATCAAGAAGAAGTTTTTGTCTTAGTTTAAAAGTATAGGGACCAATATGAAAGGTTGCGTCTTCATTTTGTTCATATTGGTGCAACTGTGCTCGAATTCTCGCTAATAACACCGCAAAGCGAAAGGGTTTTGTTACATAATCATTGGCGCCTGTTTCAAGATCTAAAATATTATCACAGTCTGTATCATAATTTGTTATCATCATGATAATGGGGGCACGAAATCCTTGGGTGCGTAATTGTTTAACGGCTTTGTAGCCATCAAGATCAGGAAGTTGAAATCCCAAAATAGTGAGATCAATATTTTCTTCTTGGATTATTTTCATTCCCGCTTTTGCTGTTTTTGCTTGGAAAATTTTAAACTCTTGATGCATTTGCAATTGTTCTACTAAAATGGGGCGTAGATCATCGTCTTCAACGATTAAAAGAGTATAGTGGTTCATGTTTTTCCTTATAGGCATATTGATGCACTGATTGATATAGTTTCATGAAAAATGAGATTTCATGCAAGAAAAATTAAAAGAAGAAAATTAAAAAAGAACGCTTCTAAAAAATAAACTTTTATAATTTCTAATGGTTGCTTGCTGAAAAGAAGGTATTCCGTCTGCAGAGTATTTTACGTATTGGTTGGAAGCGTTTTTTATGTTCTAGAACGTGTTTTAGCTATTGAGTGTCATCATCTTTACGCTTATGGAGAAACAAGCTAGCACTATCATTCACTTTGCCAGCTCGTGGGTGTTGCGGACAGTCCTTGGCACTTGAGACGATTCATAGGAGGAATTTTTAGAGCTTTCTTTCACGTTTTTTATCTATATGGGACTTTCTCCGCTTAGAATGTGCAAGCAAATAGCTTTTGATTGATTCAATATAAAACAGGTTGGGAATGAGAGAATCCTGCGGTATGAGGCGCACTCGTCCAACATGCAAAACAATGAACACGCAATATGATGCGTTTTTTAAGCGTGAAGAGAATTGTGCAACACTTAGCACATATGCACTGTTTAGGAGAATTTCACGATCATTTTTATTGTTTTTTATCCACGTTCAGTTTTGTTTTTTCGTTGCATTTGTGTGCGAAGGGGGCTGTGTGTTATGTTCGTGGTGTTGCTTATTATAATTGTTGAGTAAGCCTTGCCTTTAGCAATGCCGAAAAGATGCATCATAAAGAGGTTTTTTGTGTAATTTGGAAGGAGACTGTATTGAGAAAGAGTGCAGGATAAAAAATGACAAAGAAAAATATCATATTTATGCATTTAGCATGAGAATACCTCAACAGAAGGATGTGTTGTGCTTATTCTTCTGCGCTATGAAGCATCTTTTTATATGAGTTAATGAATAAAAATTATTGTTTTAAGATAAAAGCATTTCCCTCTTAAGGTTGCCCATCAAACAGACTTCTGTCCATTCCTCTTCTGTCACGGGTTGTACTGATAAGCGGCTGGCCTTGACCAACACCATATTTGCTAGTTTAGGATTGGCTTTGATTTGTTTTAATGAAACAGGTGTTGGCATGTCACAAAGTGTTCGGATATCCACACATTCCCAGCGTGGATCAGAACTTGTAGAATCAGGGTGTGCTTCAGCACATATTTCTACAATTCCTACAATTTCTAAACCTTTATTTGAGTGATAAAAAAAACCTTTATCACCATATTTCATAGCGCGCATATTGTTACGGGCTTGATAATTGCGTATACCATCCCATTGTTCGCCATTAACTCCTTTTTTCTTTTGCATCTCCCATGACCATTTATGGGGTTCAGATTTAAAAAGCCAATAAGCCATGAGTTCTCCTTTTTCATAGACTGTTATGCATTTTTATAAGCATCTTTGTAATACCATCAACGATGATTTTTAAAATGGGGTAAAGAACGGCTATTATCTATTTTTTCTTGTTTCAAAATAACGTGTAGTAGAGAGACGCGCTCCATTGATATTTCATGTTGTGTAAAAGTATTTTGCTCTTTGCTTATCTTTTCAGCTATGGTTTGAAATGCGGTTACTATAAGAGTTTGTTGGAAAAAATTAAGAAAATTGGTTCTAAAAAGCTTTAAGATTACAATGACAATGAAACGAATAAATGATCAAAGATGATGAGGTCAACGAATGACATTCATATCTATGCTTCGTGGGAGAGAGTAGATCTTATTATGCTGTAAAATACCGTCATTTGAAGTGTAATGATATAAGGCAGTTTTTTGAAACATGGAGTTTTTAAGAATGTGTGGTGAATATTTAGGTTTACGTGTCGATCTTTGGGTTAAGTGAATTGTGTGAGTGGGAAGCAGGTGGAATCTGCTCGATAGAGAATTCGGACTATCTATAGACCGGATTGAGTAGAAATCTTCGTTCTTTAAGATGTGTGTAGGACATCAATTTTATTATGCTTTTGTTCCACGGCGTCCCATCCCGATCAAGGGTGGGGCTTTTTCATCTAATGGCCAGCGTGAGCGGGGTGCAATGTCAAGAGAGCTTGTTTCTCCTCGTACGAGTTTTTGTGCACCGGCGAAAGCAATCATTGCAGCATTATCGGTACACAAGGAAAGAGGAGGGGCTATAAATTCAAAACCATGTTGATGGGCAAGTTCTTGCAACGTAGAGCGAATGGCTTGGTTTGCGGCAACACCGCCTGCGACAACCAAAGCAGGAGAACGCTTTTCTTGATCATGAGAGAGAGGATATTGGTGGGCAAAGTGTTGTAGGGCTAGGTGAATACGATCATGTATTGTATCGGTCACGGCGGCTTGAAAACTTGCGGCAATGTCAGCAATATCATTTTCTGTAAGGGGAGCTATGGCTGTTGCGGCTTGTCGAACAGCAGTTTTGAGTCCTGAAAAAGAAAAGTCTAACCGTTTTTCACCTTTTAAAGGTCGTGGAAGAGGGATGCGATTTTTATCACCAAATAAAGCTGCTTTTTCAAGTGCTGGTCCACCAGGATAAGGAAGACCTAAAAGTTTTGCTGTTTTATCAAAGGCTTCTCCTAATGCATCATCAATAGTGGTTCCTAAACGTTGATAGTTGTCTACTCCATGAACAATGATTGTTTGTGTATGACCTCCTGAAACTAAAAGTAATAAATAAGGAAAGCTGACGTTGTGCGTTAACACAGCTGTTAAAGCATGTCCCTCTAAGTGATTTACCGCAATAAATGGTTTGCCAGTGGCAAGAGAGAGTGCTTTTGCGCTCATAACGCCTACCAACAATCCTCCTATCAAACCAGGCCCACAGGTGGCTGCAATGCCATCAATATCTTTTAATTTTGTGTTTGCTTCTGTTAGTGCTTGTAGAATTAAATGATCAAGAACTTCAACATGGGCACGAGCAGCAATTTCAGGAACAACACCGCCGTAAGGTGCATGGTGATCAATTTGACTCCAAACAACATTGGAAAGAATTCGGCTGTTTGATTCATTGTTATATTCAATGACAGCTGCTGCCGTTTCATCACAACTTGTTTCTATTCCCAGCAGACGCATTTTAAACAAAACCTTATATTGAAGCTTCTTTCCTGCGTGCGTACCATGAACAGAAAAAGATGCAAAGTATTTCTCTTAGAATTGTTTTTTCTATGAAAAATATGTGTTTTGGCATTTTCTTTGAATTTTATGATATCGTTGATTAAAAAATAAAGCTGTATTTTCGAGTATAAAATGCAAATGTTTTTTAAAAACTTGTCTATTAAAGGCGATACTTGTATTATTGAGAAAAGCTGCGTTTTTAAAACTTTTTTCATTTTATTATTTTATCATTAAAAAAAGTGTGCACGAAAAGTGACAGAGATGGTCGATTCTTCAAAACCAAAAGTTAAACCACATTATGCTGGTACGCGCCGTAAGAAACCAGTTATTGAACATGAAGCTGTTCCCCATGATTCAGAGGAAAAAATCCACAATTCTGTAGAAGCTCATGCGCGAGAAAAACAGAATATGCAAGGTCAGGATAAAAGTACCTCTAGTACAACTTGGCTTTTCTTGTCCCTTTCTGGGATTTTGGGAGGATTCATTGCTTTGGGAATTTTTATGGGGCTTCAACGGGCTGGTTTTTTTCCTTCTCCTTTTGTGGAAAATTCTGCTAGAGGAGAAAAAGCTTTGCAGATTGCTGAAGCCGCAAAAAGTCAAGGTGAAGAGACAAAGGAACAATTGAGGCGGGTCTTTCAAGAAATTGATACGTTAAAAACAGAGTTTTTTTCTTTTTCATCACAACAGTTTAAAACAACGAAAAATGATGAACTATCGAAAGAAGAAAGCAAAAAAGCTTTTGCGATTTTAGAGGAAAAAGTAAAAGCTCTTGAAGAAACTGTACAAACTTTTGTTAGAAAGTCGAAAGATATAGAGACGGCTTTGTCTGTTGGGCAGAGCAATGCAAATAATTTTGCTGCGTTAAAACAACAGTTAGAAGCACTACAGGAAGAAACTGCTGTTAAAAATAGTGAGAAAAAAGAAATAGATACCGCGCTCTTTACTGCAATTAGTTCATTAAAAAATGCTGTAGAGCGTGGTGGATCTTATAATAATGAATTAAAGCTGTTGCGGCAATTATCGCCTTCGATTAATGGACTTGATGTGTTGCAAAAAACAGCTACTGTGGGTCTTCCAAGTTCAGCACAACTTTCAGTTGATTTTGCTCATGTTGCTGATGCAATTGTTGGTACGCAAAATCTTGTTGCGTCAGATGCTGGTTTTTTTGACCGAATTTTAGCGTGGATAAAAGGGCTCATTGTTTCGCGACCGATTGGAAATGTTGAAGGGATAACGCTGGGGGCTATTGCTGCACGCATGGAAGTTGCCATTCAAGCTGGTGATTACGAAAAGGCTTTGAGCGAATGGCAATCATTGCCCCAAAGTGCAAAAGATGTTTCAATGGATTTTGTTAAGCAGCTTGAAAGACATATTGCTATTCAACAGTTGTTGCAGCAATTGTTATTGTCTGTGCAACAAGGATCTTTTAAAGCAACAAAGATGTAAATAGGCCCAAGATGATACGTGTTTTTATTTATATTTTTGTTGTTTGTATCCTCGGTTTAGCTTTCACGTGGGTTGCTAATCACAATGGTATTTTTGTTCTCACATTTTTGCATTTCAGATTTTCTGCTTCATTTCTTACAGTGTTAAGTGTGCTTATTTTGTTTTTTGTAACGCTGGTGCTTTTATGGTGGTTATTGTCTTTCTTTTTTTCCATACCGAGTGCTTTTTCCAATTATTTTTATAAACGCCATCAAAAGCGTGGTTACAAAGCTCTTTCAAAGGGGATTCTTGCAACTTTTGCTGGTGATAGTATGGTTGCGCAAAAAATGGAAGCACGGGTTGCTAAATATCTTGCAGGAAAACAAGAGCCATTGGTAAAACTCTTACAAGCGCAAACCTTGTCTTTACAAAATGACTCTGTTCGCGCCATCGGTCTTTATGAAGAGATGAGAAAGGAAGATCCGACAAAACTGGTTGGACTTTATGGTTTGTTTCGTGAAGCGATGAAGAGTAAAGCTTATGAGGCAGCGCAACAATATGCCGAAGAGGCACTGACTTTATCGCCAGCACTTTTATGGGCGCATCAGGCGGTGCTTGATCGGTTAAGTACTGAGGGTAAATGGGATAAGGCACTTACTATTTTTGAAAGAACGCAAAAAGCTCTCCCGCGTTCTATTCGCGCGACTCCAGAGCAGCAGCATATACAGGTTTTACTACTAAGTGGGCAGGCACTTTCTTTGTTTGATACACATCCTGTACAAGCACGTGAAGCTATTTTGAAAGCCCATAAATTGGCGCCTGATTTTGTTCCAATAATAGTTATTGCTGCTGATATTCTTTATAAATTAAACGAGACGCGTAAAGCGGATAAAATGATTATAGCGGCTTGGCAAAAGGAGCCGCATCCTGACTTGGGAGCGCTTTATCTTGAAAGAGAAGAAGGAGCCATTGGGCGATTGAAAAGGGCTAAGACACTTGCTTCTTATAATAAAGATGCATTTGAGTCGGCTTTCCTTATTGCTAAAGCAGCTTTGGATGCTGGTGAAACAGCATTAGCAAGAGAGAAGGCACAAAAAGCATTACAATGTCATCCACGGGAAAGTGTTTATTTATTATTGGCAGATATTGAAGAGGCACAGGGAAACAATCAAGGTGCTGTGCGTCAATGGCTTTCTTTAGCACTTCGTGCTGAACGTGATCCAGTGTGGATGTGTGATGGGGCCATTTTTTCTTCTTGGTCAGCGGTTTCTCCAATCAGTGGACGTTTGGGCTGTTTTGAATGGAAGGCGCCTCCTTGTATGCCTTCTCTCACATTAGAGGCGGACAATATTGTGTCGAAAAAGCAAGACAAAGAGTATGTTATGGGAAAAAGTGTTGAGGTTGGAGATAAGAAGCTTGAAAAATTAACACCTATAGATGATTCTCTTTTGCATAATGCGCAGGTGGAGAAACAAGATATAAAAGAAAAAGATGTAAAAATGTTCAGTCAAACTCACTTAAATGTTGATGATCCAGGGGTTAAAACAGAAGAAGAAACATCTTTATCGAGGAAAAAATTTCGTTTATTTTAAATTGCATCAATGTGATAATACGAATGTTTTCTCAGAAGAAACAATTGACCTAGAAGAAAAAATATCGTTAGTCTTGTCCAATAAAATTATTCTCTTATGTTTTAAAAATAAAGTTTTGCTTGATAGCAGAGGTGATTGGTTAAAAAATGTTTTTAAATCAGAGATGTCTTGATAAAAAACAAAAAAATAACAAACCAAGGATTGCTGTCGTTATTCATCGGCGCTCTACTTATACTGGTCGTTTGGGAAAATTTTTACAACAAAATGGTTTTGTTCTTGATATTTATCGTCCTATTTTTGGACAAAAACTCCCTGATACATTAGAGCATTATGCCGGCGTTGTTATTTTAGGGGGACCGATGAGTGTGAATGACAGCGAAGCCTATATTGGTGAGGAAATTGATTGGATTTCGTTATCACTAAAGGAAAATAAGCCTTTTTTGGGTATTTGTCTTGGAGCACAAATGTTAGCGCGAAATCTAGGGGGGCGCGTTGGTACAAGAAGTGATGGGACTGTTGAAGTCGGCTGGTATCCACTAGAAGCAACCCCACAAGGGAAGGAATTGATGAATTGGCCAGAGATGGTCTACCATTTCCATGATGAAGGTATTTATGATTTACCGAAAGAGGCAATGCTTTTGGCAACAGGGAATACATATCCTACACAAGCTTTTCGTTATGGAAATAATGCATGGGGCTTGCAGTTTCATGCTGAATTTACACGCGCTATGATGCGGCGTTTGGTCGTGCGTTCGGCACATAAATTGACTGAAAAAGGTGCTCAACCTGCTTGTGCACATTTGAAAGGTCGTTTAATCTATGATCGAGCTTTGAGCCAATGGTTTGAAAGCGCATTACACCAGATTTTTTGTACACCGCCCGTACTTGTGTGATTATTGACAAAGCATTGATTTATATAGGTAATTCATGGTTTTGTATATTGAATGAGAACTCCGAATATAGTAAGGTTTTCTCATTCCAAATCTGTGTATGTTGACTCAATAAAAACTTCTTGCTTGCATGTCACAAGTAGGGCTGGTATGTGGGCAAAAACTGTATAAGAAAAGACTAAAAATGCTTCTTATGAACTGTCTTAAGTGTCAAGGGTTGTCGCAACATTTGGGGGCTAGCCAAATATAATGATGGTGCTGGCTTGGCTCCTCCATAAGCGTAAAGATGGGGGGCTCAATGGCTTTATCGTTAAGAGACACTATTCATTATCATTTTTGTTGTGCTGTAAAACAGTATGGTTTAAGGCAGAGGTAGAAAATCTATGTAAAACTTTACACATGAGGTGTTTTTTGTTAAGGGGTGTAATGGGTTTTTTTTAAGAAAATCTTGTTTATTAAGCTTATGAGATACTATACTTTAGAACGATGTATAGGGACTTCTTGAAGTGATCAGTAGATAAAATCCGATCGATTAAGAAGTTGGATTGTGTATAAACTGAACGTGGTTGGGAATCTTTATCCTTTTTAGGGTGGGGAGGAAGTTAAGAGATAAAGAAAGTTTGAATATTGTCTAAATCCTTTCAAATACCATCATCACAAAAAAGTTTTTCTTTGAGTTATTTAATTTGTGGGCTCTTTTGTTTTGCTCTGATATTTATTTATAGCGCACTCTGGTTTTTTTTTCACGTAAAATAGAAGACTATGTTTCTGATATATTCACAAAAGTATCTTCCCATAATATGGCGGCGGTATGTGAGAATGTGCACAAGGATGGTTATCCTTTAAGTGTCGGTGTTGTTTGTGACAAGTTTCAATTTTCTTGGCCTTTACATGGGGTTTCTTTATCGACGGGGCGTTTGACAGCTGGTGCACCAATTTACGCACCTCATTTGGTCGAGTTTAATGTTCATTCTCCTGCATTAATTGTTTTTTCCGAAAAAACTCCCATAGTATCGCATTGGCGCAATTTGGTGATTGAAACAGAGCCTTATTGGAAAACGGGTAAAACATTGAAATTTATAGCTGAAGGGCTTGAGATTTCATCTTTTTCCTCTTCCCCTGAAGATCAAAAGCTTCAAGAAGCATTAAGAGCACAAACGACAGATAAAAAAACGACACAAGAAAATATTGAAGATCCGGCATCTTTGCAAAATACGCATGACGTGATTATTCAGCCGTTAGAGCCAAAAGAAGCTTCCCAAAAAATAACGGCAGAATTTTTGCGTTTTGATCTAAAACATGAAAAGAATGATTTATCGGGACATATAACTTTTGACGGTTTTGATGCTTCTCCTTTTTTAAAACCTTCTTTTGTTGATATTCCTAAAATTGATGGCAATTTGAAATGGATTTTAAATGACATCTCTTTTCAGTCTGAAGATGAAGAAAAAAATTGGCAACAGCGACTGTATGGAAAAAGTGGACTTTTAAAGCAAGGTGAATTGACTTTTCATACAGGTGGTGCAGTGCGTATTAGTGGACCTTTTTCTTTTGATGATGAAGGATATTTGACAGCAAAATTTGAACTTGTCCTTATTCAGTCCATGAAGCTTCTTGACACTCTGCAGCGCTTATTTCCCGCGCAAGCCAATAATCTTCAAGTGTTATTTTTTATTTTGGGTGCTTTGCCTAAAAATGCGGACGGCGCTCCCGTTCTTTCCTTGCTCATTAACAATGGGTGGGTAAAACTGGGATTTTTAAAACTTGGTCGTCTTGCTCCACTTTAGGTGTTGTACCAAAGCCTTTTTTCATCTTTACTACCAAATTTCGACTTTTTCTGATTTTCACACTTTTTTGCAATTTTAGAGTGTTAAACATTTATTTTAACAAAATGCGTATTTAATGGTAAAAAAAAATAGCTATAAAAATAAAAAATTACCACCTATTCCTAATTCGTCCAACCTCTTTTCACTTAGTACAAAATCTTATGTCAAACTACATATAGCAACAGTGTTTGTATGGAAAAAGTGGCATTTTAAAGTATGCTGAATTGCCTTTTTATACAGGTGGTGTGGTTTTTGTTAGGAACCTTTTTCTTTATATATGGATTGAGCATATTGCATATATTTGTTTGGGTGTAACCTCTAAAAACAAGTAAATAGCCTAGTTGGAGGAAGATATGAAGTTGTAAAGGGGAAAATCAACATCCATCTTTACTGTCATTTTTTATTCGATTTTACGCATTTCAAAAGCAGTTACAGTTATATCTTTTAAATAATGGATTAAACTTATCCTTTTATTTCTGATATTTTTTAATGAAGCCATATGTCTTCCACGTAAAACAGAATATATTTGTATTGCATATTTACGTATTTATTAAAACAATATTTCTTAGTGCTTCTTATTTCACGATGTCGCCTATGAATGGTATAAGGATAAAGCCATTAAACACCACCATCTTTTCGGTTATGGAGTAATAAGCTAGGGGGCAACACCATCATATTATATTTGCTAACTCCCAATGTTACTGCAGCTTTTGGCACTTGGGGCGGTTTATGAGGGGCATTTTTAGTCCTTTCTTTATTGTTTTTATCTATTCGGCTTTCCCATTTGCAATATGCAAGGGGAAATGGGGTTAATTGACAGTAAAATTTGAATTTATTTTTTATTTTAAGTGCTCTGTCTAAAAATGCAGGATAGGGCTTCCGTTCTTCCCTTGCTGATTAGTCATAGATGGATAGAACGGAGCAAAAGCTTAGCTGTTTTGTACTGCTTTTTAGTTTGAAAGGTTTATGTTTTTAGGGTGAAAAATCAATCCTGTTGTTTTTTTGAAATTGTTGCAAACAATTCTATTGTGATAAATAGCGAGATTTTTATTTTTGGAACCTTGCCTAAAAATGCAAACTTCTGCTCTGTCTTAGTTGGTTTGTTGTGGTGGTGGGATAGAATGGGAGATTGAGAGGGCCGTTTTGTATTTTCTTTAGGTTTGAAAGCCAATATTTTGAAGTTGAGAAATCAATCCTGCTGCAAAAGTAAAACGAGAAATATTGAGATCATTTTCAATAAGGGCGCTAATGCGGTTTGTAATGTTGTGAATATGATCTTCTTCTGTTTTTTTCCAAGTGTCAAAAGGATCTTTTTTCTTTCCATAATTTTTGAGGATTTTCATAACGATTTGCCGAAAGCTTTCAGAAACATTTTCTTTGGCTTGGCTTAAAGCCATACTATCATAATAATCTACTACAGGGATTATACGACTTGCTTCGTTAATGCGGTTTATACGAATGATTTGCGCAAGTGAAAAGTAGATCTCTGCGGTTTTAATAAGATCACTGTTACTTCTTTTTGCAATTAAAGAAATATCACAGATTGTTGAAGCAGCTTCCAAGAGGGCTAATTGTTTCGCTAATGCTTTTGGTGCTCCCTCTTCGCTGTAGTGTAATGCTTTTTCTTCAATCTTTTGCTTAATATCGTTGTCGTGAGAATGCATAAGCTCTTTTTCAATAACGCTACGGGCTTGCTTTATTGTTTTTACAATTTCTTCTAATGGACGTGAGAGATCTATGTTGTGCAAACCCCAATTGGTTGTTTCAAAGAGCATTGGGGTCATTGTTGCGTAGAATTTATTTTGGACAAGGCCGGGTATTTTATTATCAAGCTTATCAATTTGCTCAGACAATTGAGGAATTTCGAAACCATCGCGGATGGCAATGAAAACGCGAATAATATTTTCAGTCTTTTGTTCTGTTGCATCGTGTAGTCTATTAACAAAAGTGGGGCCTCCACGATTTACAATATCGTTGGCAATCAGCGTTGCGATAATATTACGACGCAATTGATGGTTAATAACTTCCTTCTTAAAATTTTCTTGAATTTGGGTTGGAAAATAGTTCAGCAAGGCTGTATTGAAATAGTGATCATCAACAATGGGGCTATTAGCAATTTCTTCTTTTAAGGTCAATTTAGCATAGGCAAAAATAACGGCGAGTTCTGGACGGAGAAGACCTTTGCCTTGGGTTGTTCTTTGTCGTAAAATTTGCTCATCAGGGAGTATTTCAACTCTACGATCTAGAAGCTTTTTTTGTTCCAAATCGTGCATAAAGCGTATTTGATAGGGCAAATCAGTAGTGCTTTGGTTTTCCGCCAAAGAAAGCGCAAGGGGTTGTAGATAATTGTTGCGCAAGACGAGTTGCTCGACTTGAGGCGTCATTTTTTTCAAGAGCTTATTGCGATCTTCGCGGGTTAACGTTTTGGCACGTAGTGCTGATGCAAGAACAATTTTGAGATTGACCTCAATATCAGAACAATTCACACCAGCAGAATTGTCAATGGCATCCGTATTGCATCGACCACCATTTAAGACATATTCAATCCGTCCACGTTGTGTAACACCAAGATTAGCTCCTTCACCAATAATTTTTGCATGCACTTGTTCTCCGGTAATGCGTATTGCATCATTTGCGCGATCACCTACTTGGGCATCATTTTCTGTTGCAGCACGGATATAAGTACCAATGCCACCGAACCATAAAAGATCAACAGGGGCTTTGAGAAGAGCAGAGATAATTTCAAAGGGTGTTCCTGTTTGTTTTTCGAAACCAATGGCTTGTGCTGCTTCAGGTGAGAGAGTAATGGTTTTTTCTTTTCGTGAGAAGATACCACCGCCCTTTGATAATTTGGTTTTATCGTAATCCTGCCAGCTTGAGCGAGGCAGTCTGAAGAGACGCGTACGCTCTGCATAGCTTTCGTCTATGTTCGGATCTGGATCAATAAAGATATCGCGGTGATCAAAAGCGGCAATCAATTTTGTTTGTTTGGAAAGCAGCATTCCATTGCCAAAGACATCACCAGACATATCGCCAACACCGACACAGGTGAAGGGCGTTGTTTGAATATCGTGATTAAATGACTCTCTAAAATGTCTTTTGACGGCTTCCCATGCACCTTTAGCTGTAATACCAATGTCTTTGTGGTCGTAACCTGCTGAACCTCCAGAGGCAAAAGCATCATCAAGCCAAAAGTGGTTTGCTTGGCTGATGGCGTTGGCTGTATCAGAAAAAGTTGCTGTTCCTTTGTCTGCCGCAACAACAAAATAGGGGTCAGGGTCATCATGACAGATGACATTGTGGGGAGAACTTATTTTGCCGTTAATCAGATTGTCTGTAATGGAGAGCAAAGCTGTGATAAAGTCTGTATAAGCTTGTCGTGCTGCTTCTATGATGACAGCACGGTCATTTGTTTGGGGAAGCCGATGGGGATAGAATCCACCTTTTGCACCTGCAGGAACGATAACCGCATTTTTAACTTGTTGGGCTTTGACTAAGCTAAGCACTTCGGTGCGATAATCTAATGCACGGTCAGACCAACGAATTCCACCACGAGCGATAGGTCCAAAACGCAAATGGACCCCTTCAACTTCTGGTCCATAAACAAAAATTTCTCGGTAAGGGCGCGGTTCAGGCAAACCTTCAATCTGGCGCGGATTTAATTTGGTGGCTAAAATACGCCGTGGACTTCCATCAGGAAGAGGTGTAAAGGCATTCGTTCGTAAACTCGCCTCGATAAGGTTACAATAACGGCGTAAAATGAGATCATCGTCTAAACCAGAGACTTTCCGTAATTTTTCTTCAATGCGCTTTTGAATGACTTGTTGGTTTTTTTCCCGTTCTTTTTCTGTATGGCTTTGATGAAATTTTAAATGAAATAAAGCATAAAGATCTTGGGTAATGTCAGGATAAGCATTTAAAGTTTGGGCAACGCGATCTTGCGAATAAGGAATTCCAGCTTGTTGGAGATAGCGCCCATAATGGCGCAAAATAACAATTTCATGCCAATCAAGCTCAGCTGTCTGGGTGAGAGCATTAAAGCCGTCATTATCAGCATTTTGTGCCCAAATGGCTTCAAAGGTTTCGGCGTGTTTTTGACCGTCTTTTTCAAAATCGATACAGCGTTGGAAAGTACTTTCTAGCTGCATATCATGAAGATACACAGAGCGCCCATTGCCATCTGGTAATTCAAGGGTTTGTTCAGCAATAACGCGAAACCCCATGTTTTCAAGGAGTGGTACACGTTTGGAAAGGGCAAGTGCTTCATGGCGGTGAAAAAGCCGAAGAGAAATGCACTGTTTTTCTTTGTTTTGTGCGTGATAAAAGATCACGAAAAGGGGCTTTTCATCATGAAGACTTAGAATATGTCCGGCATCATTAATAGCGTCTTCAGCTGAAAATAAATCACGATAGCTGTTGGGGAATTCACTGGCTAGACGTGTTTGTTGCTCTGTTATTTTCTTGTTAAGAGCGATGGCTTGAACCCTGTCTTCCCAACTTCGTGCAATCGAACGTACATGTTGTTCAAGTGTGGAGCGCTCGTGAAGAGGAACAGTTTCATTTCCTTTGCGATGGATGATATAATAGACACGTATAAGAGTGCTTTCCAAAAATAGCGGATAAGATTCAAAAAAGTCACCTTTATAAAGCTCAACAAAATGTTCACCAACTTTTTCACGCAGGCTGCTGCTATATTGGTCACGCGGTACGTAGACCAGGATAGAAACAAAGCGTCCAAAAGAATCAGTGTGGGCAAGAACCCGTAAACGTGGGCGCTCATCTAATTGTAGAATAAGCTTAGTGTTTTCTGTCAATGTATCAACATCAGAGCGAAACATTTCATCTCTTGGATAGGTTTCTAAAGCACTGATGAGTGCTTTTCCTGAATAATCGGCATGATTGTGTCCAAGACGTTGAATAATAGTTCGGGCTTTTTCTTTTAAGAAAGGAATTTGCAAAATAGAACGTGTATAAGCTGAGGAGGTAAAAAGCCCTACAATGCGTAATTCTCCACAGAGTTGGTTTTCTTTATCAAAGATTTTAAGACCAATATAATCGAGCCAAACAGAACGGTGAATTTTGGAGCGGCTGTTCGCTTTTGTCACGATAAACAGATTATCGCTTTCCATGAAGGATAAAACTTCTTGAGGAGGTTCTTTCATGCTTTTATCGTCAATAATATGAATAGAAGCATCCGTGAGTATACCAAGTTCAATATTACTTGCTGTAAAGGATTTTAGGGGTTTTTGGTCTTTGATGAAGTTGTAAGTGCGCATACCAAGGAAAATGAAATTATCGTCCATTAGCCAGTGAAGAAACTCAATGGCTTTTTCGCCTTCTTGTTTGTAGTGCGGGGGAAGACTTATTTGGTAGGCATGAATATGCTTTTCAACTTCTTCAAGCATAGGTTTCCAGTCTTGTACAGCAGCATTAACCTGTTCAAGAACTAAGGTGAGTTCATTTTCAAGTTTTTGTATTTGCTGTTTGTTTAATGACTCGATGTGAATTTGCATCAGACTGATGCGTTTTCCAGAAGCACAATCAATAATGGGGTGTGCAATCAAATAGATATGGTTTTTGTGTTGATTGAAAACATTTAAAATAGAATCGAGAAGGAAGGGTTTGTTATCATTGACAAGCGTGATAACGGTTACAGGTCTGTTACTACGGGTTAAATTTTGTTCAAAGCAGATGGTGTTGTTTCCCGTCTGATGGAGATTAAAAGCTTTTACCGCGATGGCTGTGGCCTTTTTAAGTTCTTCATTTTCATAATAAGCAATATCTTCTTTATCGGTTTGGGCAAAAAGGATTTGTTCTATTTTATCTTGGGTGTTTTTTGTTTCTGTTTTTTTTTGTTGCAACACATTCACTCTCCCTTTTTGCTCTTAAGGGGTCTTTCTTCTCTTTTTAAAAGCAGACCATTATATTTTTTATATACTGTAACACCTTCTTTCTGAAGAAAATAGCTCTTTATTTGGAAAGAATGAGTTTGTTTTTGCTATTTTTAGTAATATTTTGTACTTTAAAGAAATATTTTGCTTCAAGGAAAGGGCATTTTTAGTATTTTGTATGTTAATAGTTTGTTTTTTAAACTATACAAAATGAAAGTAAAAAAAGAAGCAAAAGTAAAGAGAGAATGGCGCATTTACCAGAAAGACTTTTAAGTGGTTACCAAAACTTTATAAACAATCATTTTTTATATAAAATAGCAGATTATCAGCAATTGGTGATTGAGGGGCAGAAACCTGAAGTTTTGGTCATTGCTTGTTGTGATTCGCGTGCAGTACCAGAAATGATTTTTGATGCTAAGCCAGGGGAAATTTTCACTCTGCGCAACGTGGCGAATGTGGTTCCTCCTTTTTCTCCTGATGACCAATATCACGCAACATCAGCAGCTCTTGAATATGCTGTGCAATTGCTTGAGGTGAGACATATTGTCGTTTTTGGTCATGCCCATTGTGGAGGTATTCGTACTGCTCTTAATGAGACATATAAATCTTTATTATCAAATGATTTTATCGGTCAATGGATAAGTCTCTTAGCTCCAGCAGCAGAAATTGTTTTGAATAATAAGTCGTTGTCGTGGCCAGAAAAACAGACGGCATTAGAGCAGCTTTCTATTCGCTATTCGTTGAGAAATTTAGAGACGTTTCCGTGGATAAAACTTCGCAAAGATCAAGGTTTTTTGACATTGCATGGGGTTTGGTTTGATATCTCTAGCGGAAAATTATGGAGCATGGAACAGGAAACAGGTTGTTTTATGCGTGTTGAAGTTGAAAGTTTTGAAGTATAGTATTTGTTGTTTTTATTTCTTCGTATAAAAAGACATTTTATGATAAAACTTGACAAAGCTGGGGTTTTATTGTTTGAAGGAGCAAGCTTTCAGTGACAAAATTAACTTGGAGCCACCGACTGAGACCCCGGTTTAAGGGTATAAAGAGATCTCAGAGGTCAACATCCGACGGCGCGATGCGTTCTCGGATGCTATTTTGGTTTGTTTGTTATGCAACAATGAGGTAAATGATGTTTGAATCCTTGCAAGAGCGACTTGGTTCTATCCTGTCTCATTTGACGGGACGTGGCGCTTTATCGGATCAGGATGTTGTAGAGGCGCTACGTGAAATTCGTCGCGCTTTATTGGAAGCTGATGTTGCTCTTGATGTTGTGCGCTCTTTTACCGATAGAGTTCGGGAAAAAGCTGTTGGGGCCGAAATCGTTAAATCAATTAAACCAGGCCAAATGGTGGTTAAAATTGTTCATGATGAATTGGTTCATATTCTTGGAAATGAAAGCGTTCTGAGTGATTTAAATGCACCAGCTCCTGTTGTTATCATGATGACTGGTTTGCAAGGTTCGGGAAAAACAACCACAACAGCAAAGCTTGCAAAACGTTTTACTGATAAGCACAATAAAAAAGTTCTCATGGCGTCATTAGATACACGCCGTCCCGCTGCACAGGAACAATTGCGCCAATTGGGAGAGCAGGCAAAACTTGCAAGCTTGCCTATTATTGCGGGTCAGCTGCCCGTTGATATTGCATCACGTGCCGTGCAGGCTGCTAAATTGGGTGGTTATGACGTGCTTCTTCTTGACACCGCAGGACGTAATCATATTGATGAAGCTTTGATGCTCGAATTGGCTGAAATTAAAGCATGTTCCCTTCCTCATGAGATTATGTTGGTGGCTGATAGTTTGACGGGGCAAGATGCCGTTCATCTTGCTCGTTCTTTTGATGAGCGTGTAGGGATTACGGGGATTATTTTAACACGGATGGATAGTGATGGGCGTGGTGGCGCTGCTCTTTCTATGCGTGCTGTTACAGGTAAACCAATTAAAGCAATTGGAACTGGTGAAAAAATAGATGCTTTAGAAGAATTTCATCCCAGTCGTATTGCTGATCGTATTCTCGGAATGGGGGATATTGTTTCTTTGGTTGAAAAAGCTGCAGAAACAATGGATCACGAGAAAGCTGCTGCTTTTGCAAAAAAAATGCAAGCCGGAAAATTTGATCTGAATGATCTTGCAGAACAGTTGCAGAAAATGAAAAAACTGGGTGGAATGGGCGGTATTATGGGCATGTTGCCAGGAATGGGGAAGGTCAAAGAGCAGATTGCGGCTGCGGGGTTTGATGATCGTTTGTTTGATCGTCAATTGGCCATTATTTCATCTATGACACCGAAAGAGCGGGCGAATCCAGAGCTTTTAAAACATAGCCGCAAACAACGAATTTCTAAGGGGTCTGGTACGACAGCGGCTGATATTAATAAACTTTTGAAGATGTATCGCCAAATGGCTGATATGATGAAAGCTATGGGTGGTAAAGGAAAAAGTGGTTTTATGGGAAAAATGTTGGGAGGCCTTGGTTCCAAAATGGGTTTTGGTGGTATGGGAAACTTGGGAGGGGATTCTCCAGCTATGCCGGATTTGTCGGGATTGGATCCAAAGCAATTCTCAATGCTTCAAAAGCAAATTGAAAATGGTAATGGAGGGAAGCTCTTGCCCGGACTTCCTAAGCGTGGATCTACATTTCCTGGTCTTTCCAATGGCATTGTCGATGGGGGAAATTTTCCTCAGCATCCTAAGAAAAAATAAGATGTAAAGAGGGAAAGGAATATAATGCAGGAAACAGTATTAAACGAATTGGCACATTTACGAGCATCCATTGATAATTTTGATGCAACCTTGATTCATATCTTAGCAGAGCGGTTTCGTTGTACGAAAGCTGTTGGGCGCTTAAAAGCCCGTTATGATTTGCCTAAAGTAGATCCTCTGCGTGAGCAATATCAGGTAGCGCGTTTGCGGCAATTGGCTATAGATAGTCATCTTGATCCTGATTTTGCTGAAAGATTTTTAAAATTTATTATTAAAGAAGTTGTGAGTCATCATGAAGTTATTGCTGAAGAGCAAAAAACAAAAAAAGTCAATTTAAACGAAAGCCAGAGCTGACAATAGGAGATAAAATATGGCATTGAAAATTCGTTTGTCCCGTGGAGGTTCAAAAAAACGTCCTTACTATCATATCGTCGTTGCAGATGTTCGTAGTCCGCGCGATGGGCGGTTTCTTGAACGTGTTGGTGCATGGGATCCAATGTTGCCTAAAGATGGACCGAGGGTGAAACTTAATGAAGAACGTATCCAATATTGGCTTGGGCAAGGGGCTCAACCAACAGATCGCGTTTTACGGTTTTTAGATGCAGCTGGCTTGAAAAAGCGTCCAACTCGTAATAATCCACATAAAGGTGAACCGGGTAAAAAAGCACAAGAACGTATAGCAGCAGCAAAGCAAGCGGCAGAAGAAGCAGCGGCAGCGGCTGAAGCAGAATCTGCTACAGCATAAGAAGCATGGTTGTTTAATCAATGTGTTTTTAAAAGCTTTAGAAAAATAAATATTATCCGTTTTTGTCTATCAAAAACGGATTTTCTTTAAAAAGTTGCTTGTTTAAATCGCGCTGGTTTTTTTTAATCAATGGTTTTAAAAATCAATGGCGCGGCCTTTAATTTCCCAGTCTCCATAGCGGGAAGGGTCTTTGCCGCCGCGTCCGCCGTTTTCTAAAGGTTGTTCTTTTTTTGTTGCGCGTTTTCGTCTTTCTTCAGCTTCTTTAAGGGCGCGTTGTGCTGCGGGAGAAAGAGATTGCTGTTTAATGACAGTTGCATTTTTTTTGCTTGTTTTCTCATCTTTTTTATTCATTTTACACCTATTCCATTGAAGAAGCAGAAAGAAAACACCATCATATAGTATTAATTGACTTTTATCATGGAGTTTTTTGAGTAATGAATATAATGCGTACAGCTATGCTTTTGGCTTTTTTAACTGCTCTCTTTATGGGAGTTGGTTATCTTGTTGGAGGGGGTGGTGGCATGGTCATTGCTCTTTTAATGGCAAGTGGTTTAAACTTTTTTTCTTATTGGAATTCAGATAAAATCGTTTTACGCATGTACGGGGCGCGTGAAGTTGATCAGCATTCAGCACCAGTTTATTATAAGATTGTAAGCGATTTAGCTAAAAAAGCTTCTCTTCCTCAACCAAAAATTTATGTTATTGAGAATACACAGCCAAATGCTTTTGCGACGGGACGTAATCCGCAAAATGCAGCTGTTGCTGCAAGTACTGGGTTGTTAGAGCGGTTAAGCGCTGAGGAAATTGCCGGCGTTATGGCGCATGAGCTCGCACATATTGAGCATCGTGATACGTTAACAATGACTCTAACCGCAACGATTGCAGGGGCAATTTCAATGCTTGGTAATTTTGCTTTCTTTATGGGAGGACAGCGTAATTCTTCAGAAGATTCTCATGGCGCTGGGGCAATTGGAGGATTTATTGCATTGCTCGTGGCGCCTTTTGCAGCGATGCTGGTGCAAATGGCGATTAGCCGTACACGGGAATATGCTGCGGATCGTAGAGGGGCTGAAATATGTGGTAATCCTTTATGGTTGGCTTCGGCATTGCGTAAGATTGCTGATGGAGGACGTGGGGTATATAATGAAGAAGCAGAGCATAATCCAGCAACCGCGCATCTGTTTATTATTAATCCTTTGAGCGGTGAGGGAGCGGATAGTCTTTTTTCGACACATCCAGCAACTGCAAATCGTATCGCTGCTCTTTATCAGCAAGCAGAAGAGATGAAAGGGGCTCTTGCCAAAAGTGTGGGATGGAATAAAGAAGACGCTATACATGAAAAAAGCAGCGGGGTGAACTATGGAGATTTTCATAGTGGTCAGACTCATGCATTAGGTGAGCAAGAAAACAGTTCTTTTCAGCGTGTTACAAAACGTCCTTCTTGGCTTCGTTATGAAAATTCAAAAAGATCTGGTTCATAGAGTTATTGAGGGAGCTTTTGAGAAAATAGTGATATAAAGGTGGTGTTTTGAAACACAAAAAAGCGGGGCATGTGTCTGAAAAAAATGTTCCAGGATTAGCTGTTCGACAGGTGTGTGTGCGTCTTTTGGGGGCGGTAGTTGATAAGTATACGCCTCTGTCTGGTTTGACGGATAATGAACACGGACATCCACAATATTTGAAGCTTTCACAACGAGATCGTTTGTTATGTCGGGCTATTTTAACAGCTTCATTGCGTCATCGAGGGCAGATTATGGCGGCTCTCTCACGCTTTTTGGCGCGTCCTTTGCCTTCACAAGCACTTTCACTTCAGCATCTTTTGCATATCAGTGTTGCACAAATTCTTTATCTTGATATTCCCGATCATGCGGCTATTGATTTAGCTGTCCGTGTGGCGAAACTTGATCCTCGAATGCGCCGTTTTTCAGGGGTGGTGAATGCTCTTTTGCGCAATGTTACGCGTGAGGCAGAGCCTTTACGCCAACAAGTTCCTACCATTGAAGGTGTTCCAGCGTGGTTTGGACAGCTTTTAGTGTCAGCTTATGGAACAGAAAAGGCGCATAAGATTATCGCAATTCAAAGTGTGGAACCTCCTTTCGATTTGACAGTGAAATCTGATAGTGGTGGATGGGCTGAAAGGCTTGGCGGTGTGGTATTGCCCAATGGTTCTGTTCGATTGAAGCGTCTGGAGTGTTCTGTTTCTGATTTATCAGGCTATCGTGAAGGGTCTTGGTGGGTCCAAGATTTTGCAGCAGCTTTGCCTGCTTGTTTACTTGGGAATATTGAGGGTAAACGCGTTGCTGATCTTTGTGCGAGCCCTGGAGGAAAAACAGCACAATTGGCTTTGCAAGGGGCTGAGGTGACTGCAATTGAGCTTTCTGCTAACCGCATAAAGCGTTTAAAAGAAAATATGGAACGGCTTCATTTTTCAGTTCACATTTGGCAGGGCGATGTGAGAAATTTCTATCCCACACAGCTTTTTGATGTGGTTCTTCTTGATGCTCCTTGTTCTTCTACAGGAACAATCCGTCGTCATCCAGATATTTTATGGACGAAATCGAGGGAAAATATCGTCAAGTTAGCGGCGTTGCAATATGATTTGCTTGTCGCAGCAATTTCTTTGGTGAAGGTAGGGGGGCGGATTGTTTTTTCCAATTGTTCATTGGCAAGAGAAGAAGGTGAAGATCTTATTGAGAAAATTTTATCGACACGCAATGACATTGTTTTAGACCCTATTTATCCAGAGGAAATGGGAGCACTGGAACATTTGCTTTGTGGGGGGATGTTACGGACAACGCCTGCGGATTTTTGTCATAAAAATTTTGATGCTGAGAAAACCGTATTTTTAGGAATGGATGGTTTTTTTGCTGCGCGCTTACGAAAAATTGCTTAATTAACGCTTCATTTACAAAAATGGTCGAAATTGTATTTGATTCAGCATAAATGGAGATGAAATTTTGGCGGTTGCGGTAAAAGCTCCTCAGGTAAAAGTGGCAGCCTGTATCGATACGATACAGAATGTTATGCGGCGTTTATGGGTTGGACCATTGTTTCGTTGGCGATTTTCAGGGTTTCGTCCTCATAAAATTTTAGCGCATCCCATGGATTTGCATGTAGCTGATCCGATGATGGCGCATGAATTTTATCATGGTCGTTTTGCTTTTGCTGGTCATATTGTTCATTCTGGTGCTGTTTCGCCGTTTTCATTGGTTCCACCAACGCTAGAATGGGAAGCGGCTCTACATGATTTTCATTGGTTGCGCCATATGGAGGCAGCAGGAAGTGATTTAGCTTCTGCACATGCACGCTCTCTTTTAGAAGATTGGTTTGACCATGCTGGCAAGAAGGTAAAAGGGCTTGCTTGGAGTAGTCCTGTTGTGGCGCGGCGCTTGATTTCATGGATTTGTCATTCGAAAATGTTGTTAGAAGGGGCAAGTGAGCGGTTTGAAAAACGCTTTTTGCGTGCACTTGGTTTGCAATTTCGTTATTTGCGCGTAACAATTTGTAGTATGGAGCACAATGATCAACGTTTACAAGCAGCAGTAGCTTTGACATTCGCATCTCTTGCTTTGCCTGTTTCTGCGGCAGTGAAAAAAAAGGTACAAACCACACTTATAGAGGAGCTTTCCCGTCAAATCCTAGTTGATGGTGGGCATATTTCCCGTAGTCCTGTTATTTTGCTGAATTTGTTATCGGATTTATTGTCGTTACGGCATCTTTTTATGCGTAGCAATGAAACAGCACCCCGTATTTTGATTGATTCTGTTGAGCGTATGTTGCCAGCTTTACGATTCTTTATCCATGAGGATCAAACGTTGGCCCATTTTAATGGGGTTGGTCCCCTTGTATCGGAACGATTATCATCACTTTTGGAGCTTGATGAAACAGGAGGACATCCTTTTAGTTATGCCCGTTATTCAGGATTTCAGCGCTTAAAAGCCAATCAAACAACAGTGCTTGCAGATACAGGAAAGTTTCCACCCCGCTCTGTAGCACAGCAGGCTTGTTCGGGGTGTTTGTCTTTTGAAATGTCTTCACAAGGGCACCGTTTTATTATCAATACCGGTGTTAATCCTGATGGGCGGGAAGAGTATCGACATTTAGGGCGTGTTACTGCAGCACATTCAACAGCTACGCTTAATGATTGTTCAGTGGGTGCTTTTTATCATAAAAACAAAAATGGCGCGCCATTTTTGTTTGATGGACCAACAGATGTTCAAGTGTGCCGTATAGAGGATTCAGAGAAGACAGGTTTTATTGCGAGTCATAATGGTTATGTGCGACCCTTTAATCTTATTCATGAGCGTGGTCTTATTTTGGCGACAAATGGAGATACGATCGAAGGTTTTGATCGCTTTTTTATGCCAAGTAAAGGGAGAAAGAGACACAAGAGTGTGCAAAATGAACAAAATTATGTTGCTGTTCGATTTCATCTTCATCCACAAGTTGAAGTTAACTATGATGGCAAACGTGTGTGTTTAGCCGTAAAGAACGAGAACGTGAAGAGCGAACAAATATGGTATTTTATATCGCCTGACGCAGATATTTGTCTTGAAGATTCGATTGATTTTGCAGAATTAACAGGTCCACAACGGACACAACAGATTGTTTTATATTTTCGTCCTGCATTTCAGGAAAAAGTTCGTTGGCGTTTTATCCGTAAAGCGTTTGATAAAAAATTAGAACATTGTTCCAACCCATAGTATATTGCGTTTTATATTGCGTGTCGCAAAACATTATTGTTTATTGTGGTAATATTCTCAAAATTTGAAGATCATATCAATTTTATACACGAAGCATTTTTTGGGAGTATGGGTTGGATGTTTTTAGGCAAGGTTTGCTCATAGAATCTCATGAGGTGATGCTAAAGGGATTGGCTTCAGAAAAAAAGGTTTTTGAAAGACCCTTGTTGACAGATGAGTACTAGTTAAGGATTTTGATCCTTTAAAGATATGGAGAGAAAATTAAGCCGTTGCTTATCTTCGATAAGTTCTTAAGTGTGCTGTTGGGATCAATATTTCTCTCTGAGAGAGTTGCATTAATAGGATTACGCTCTTCACGAAAAACAGAGCACTATTGTATATTCACGGACTTATTTTAAAGAAAAATCCCTTAACGCTTCCAAGCCTATTTTGCGACGATGCCCGTGATGGGTATAACGGTAAATCCATTAAGCACCCTCATCTTTACGCTTATGAAGGAGCAGCTCGGCACTATCACACTATTGATCAGTGTCCAATGTTTGTAACAAGCTCTTGGCACTAGAGAGGGTTCATAAGAGGCATTTTTAGCCTTTTCTTAATAGCTTTTATCCATACAACTCCCCCCGCTTGTAACGTGCAGGCGAATGGTTTTGGTTGATTCAACATACATAGATTTGAAATGAGAGAAACTTACGGTATTCGGGGTTCTAATTTAATATGAATAACGCTAAATTATTATTACAAATCAAATGTTGTACATCACAGAAGCATTGAAAATTCGAGAAACAATACATTACAATGGCCAAGAAAAATAACCCTTCTGCTCTTTGTTATTATACTAAAAATGAAGTCATAATAACAAACCACAAAATGCGCACTTTTTTATAGCAAAGCATTCTCTCAAATATCTCAAACAATTTTCATAAAGATTTACGCGAATAACGTCGTGCAATTGAATCAATATCACCTCGACAAATTCCAAGATCGCTGAGTTCATATGTCGAAAGACGACTTAACGCATTAACGGTTCGACGATAACGGCGCCAATTACTATAAAAACGTAGAATATTCATATCCTCTACTCAAACTTTTCATTACACTCTTTAGTTTAAGAATAGAGTATATTACTAAAAAGAGTTGTGTTATAATATCATAGCAGGTATGCATCTACATAAAAGATAATGTCCCTTTAAGATTTTCCTCATGCGAAAGGGTAACCATTAAAAATATCAACAAGAACATCTTATTCTTAACCAATGGCTAAATTATGTGCATTGGTTAAATTATGTGCATTTTCTGCGGTGATAAACTTCTTCACGTGTAGATTCTTTGGATTGAATAACTGCTTCTATTTCAACAGTTATCAATAGTCATACGATAATTATGAAAAATTCCTTGAAACATTTGTCTCATACGAAAAGAAAAGCAGCAAAATTATTAATGGCGGAAGTGACGTGTTCCTGTAAAAACCATCGCTAACCCCTGTGCATCAGCAGCGGCGATAACTTCTTCATCACGCATGGAGCCTCCTGGTTGAATAACTGCTGTTGCCCCTGCTTCAGCTGCTGCTAATAAACCATCTACAAAAGGAAAAAATGCATCTGATGCAACAACAGATCCTTTTGTGAGAGTTTCTGTTAAGCCTGCTCTTTGCGCACTTTCTGCTGCTTTACTTGCAGCAATTTTGGCTGAATCGATGCGGCTCATTTGTCCGGCTCCAATTCCAACTGTTGCGCTATTTTTCGCGTACACAATAGCATTTGATTTAACGTGCTTTGCTACACGAAAAGCAAATTGAAGATCACGCATTTCATCTTGAGTTGGTGCCCGCTTTGTCACTACTTGCAATTTAAGATCATCGACTACCACGTTATCACGTGATTGCACTAAAATACCTCCTGCAAGTGTTTTCGCAAGAAGTCCTCCACAGCGTGGATCAGGAACTCCACCTGTAATGAGCAAACGAAGATTTTTTTTCTTGGCAATAATTTCACGTGCTGCCATTGTGGCATCAGGAGCAATAATCACTTCTGTGAAAATTTTAACAATCTCTTCAGCACATTCCTCATCAAGGGTTTGATTTAAAGCAACAATTCCACCAAATGCCGATACATTATCACACATAAGAGCTTTCAAATAAGCTTCTTTCAAATTTTCTCCTTCCGCAACACCACAAGGATTGGCATGTTTAATAAGAGCGACAGCAGCGGTTTTTTGCGGATCAAATTCTGCCACAAGTTCAAAGGCTGCATCTGTATCATTCAGATTGTTATAAGAAAGCGCTTTGCCTTGTAAAAGTTTTGCTGTTGCAATACCAAAACGTTTTTCATTATTGCGATAAAATGCTGCCTGTTGGTGTGGATTTTCTCCATAGCGCATAACGTTTTCAAGATGACCAGAAAAACTCTGCCACGATGGAGTTTCAATTTCTAAATCCCGTGCAAACCATGATGCTATTGCCGTATCATAAGCAGCGGTGTGTGCATAAGCGCGCATTGCTAGCTGATGACGCATAGATAAGCTTAAACATCCATTATGCTGCTTTAATTCAGCTAGAATCGAATCATAATTTTTTATCGCTGTTACAACACCGGTATAAGCATAATTTTTTGCACCGGCGCGAATCATCGCCGGTCCACCGATATCAATATTTTCAAGAATCGTTTGCCCATCAGCTCCCGAAAGGATCGTCTCTTCAAAAGGGTAAAGATTCACCACTAAAAGATCAATTCCATAAATGCTGTTCTTTTCCATAGCTTCCCTATGGCTAGGATCTTCTCTTACCCCTAACAAAGCACCATGAATCAAAGGATGGAGTGTTTTTACACGCCCATCCATTATCTCAGGAAATCCGGTAACTTCAGCAACATCTTTTACGGGTAAACCAGCCGCTATGAGGGTTTTGGCTGTTCCTCCTGTTGAAATCAATTCAACATTGTAAGTAGCATGAAGAGCTTGTGCAAAAGCAACCACACCCGTTTTATCAGACACAGAAAAGAGAACACGATGAACCCGATGAAGATCAGGTACGGGAAAATTTTTGGCAACAACACCCATAACAGCAGCCTTAAAAATGAAAGAGTTAAAATTCTAGTAAAACAAGCTTATACATTTATAGCATAAGCCTTTAGCAAAATACACTGAAAGGATAAACTGTCTTTTTAGAATATAGGATGACTCACCTTTTTCTATTATCCTGTAAAAACCTCTCATTTGAGGTGTGGTGATAGGTATAAAAGTCGCGTTGAGAAATTAAATGTTTTTTGTTGCTTATAATTCAATATCTCATCTTCATAGCAGTTGTGAAACAAAAAATGTATCCGTATGTTCTTTGCTATATTAGATGAAGGCGAAAGTATTGCGTATATCAATTGGAGTAATCTCTGAAATGGGAAACAATCTAATGAAGCAAGAATATAAAATTATAAAGGCAAAAATGAGTGCTCATCTTTTCTATTATTTTAAAATTTAGCTTTATATTTTTTAAAAGCGTTTATGACAATTCTTTTTAAGAGTGAAGATAATGCATTTCTTCACATTTTGGGGCATTACATCTTTAATGAATCAACCCTATTTTATGATGTTTTTTTGATAAGAGTGTCGCGTAAATCTTTTGTGGATGGTATAAAGTTCATTGTATGCCTATGATCTTTAATTTAACAAAGGCGCAAGTTGGTAGCTTTTATTCTCTTTATCAGTTTTCAAGATTCTAAAAATTTTTGTTACTTGAGATGGAAGAGGTATTTTTTTTAGTTTTTTTGCCGTAGCAGAAAAAGAAAAGCTCCTAACACACCAGCAGCTAAAATAAACCACGTGATTGCATAAACGAGGTGATTATTTCGAAAATGAATAATCGTAAGACCAACGACGGGAAGTTTTGCTTGTGGAGATGTTTTTCTGGCATCAATGAAATAAGGAGCAACAGTGGACAAACCAAGTTTTTGTGCCATAGCCGGGAGATCGCGCGTATACCATAAATTTTTGTCAGGATTATTTTTACGCGGGAAAAATCCATTTTTTTCACTCATGCGTAATAAACCTATAATTGTTGTTTGTTCTGTGTCCGTGGTAGAATTTTGCTGAGATGAGGCATTTGTATGCGATTGCTCTGAGTTTTGAAAATTGTTACGTTCATCCATGGGGATAAAGCCACGGTTGATAAAGATCAGTGTATTATCAGCAGTTTTTAAAGGAGTCAAAACCCAATAGCCTGTAGTATTTTGAGCGGCAGCAGTGACTAAAATATTTTTATCTGTTAAAAATTTTCCTGTGATAATAACAGGTTGATATTCATATTTTTCAAAAGTAACATCTGACCATTGATTTTTTGGAGGGGCTTTTATGGGGGGCAAATGAATGCGCTGATTGGTACTGGTGATAAGATTTGTTTTCCAGTTTAACCGTTGTACTTGCCATATACCTAATGCACTGAAGAGAAGAAAAAAACAAATACATAAAGTTCCAAATAAAAAAGCAGAAAAACGGCAAGAATTTCCCTGAAGCTTTGTCATGGGGGGCTCTTTTTTGCTCATGATTTGTGCTTCCTTTCGGGACAATAGGCTTTTATTCTAACATGGTATACATTAAAAAAAACATTTTGTACGCGTTTTGGTGGAATTTGCACGCCTTATTGAGGAAAAAGATGAAAAATGAGCCAACAAGAGATGAAAAAGGTTTTATAAAAGACTTGACCTTTTGTTGTCGACCCCCTATTAAAAAGAAACTTCCCAATGATGCCCGTTCAAGGTTGCATTGCGCGTGTTTTGCGTTCATTGTGTCCTTTGGGTATGGGGATTTGAAAGTTTCTTAGAGTTTAAGGGTGAAGTTTATGTCTCGTGCATGTGAATTGACAGGGAAGACGGTTCTGTATGGTAATAATGTTAGCCATGCGAATAATAAGACTCGGCGTCGTTTTTTACCAAATCTTTGCAATGTGACATTGATTTCAGAGGTGTTACAGCAAAGTTATCGCTTGCGTATTTCAGCAAGTGCATTGCGTTCTGTTGAGCACTGCGGTGGTCTTGATGGTTTTTTGATTAAAGCAGACGATAAAGAGTTGTCACAACGTGCGCGTTTGTTAAAACGCCAAATCGTTAAGAAAAAAGGTGAGCAGAAGGCTGAACAAGCAGCGTAATTTTCAGCGTTATTGTTTTTGGCTTTTTTCTTTTTGATCGCTCTGTTTTATTGGTTCCATATCCCAGGTTAAAAAAAATGTCTTCAAGCGGTCCTTTATTAGAACAGCAAAAGAAAAGGTATGTTGTTTTTTCTATTTTTGCAATGTGCCTTGCTGTCACGGCTTCTAATATTTTAGTTCAATATCCTGTCTATTGGTTTGATTTGAATGAGCTGTTGACTTATGGGGCTTTTACCTATCCATTTGCTTTTCTAATCAATGATTTGACCAATCGTTTTTATGGTCCATCTGCTGCGCGGCGTGTGGTTTATGCTGGTTTTTTTACGGGTGTCTTTGTTTCTTGGATATTGGCGACACCACGGCTTGCACTTGCTTCTAGTTTTGCATTTTTATTTGGGCAACTCCTTGATATTGTTGTTTTTACTCCTTTGCGACGTAAAACATGGTGGAAAGCACCTTTAGCAGCAGCGTTGGTTGGTTCAGCTTTGGATACAGTGCTGTTTTTTGCTCTTGCTTTTTCTAGCTCGTTTGCTGTTCTTGATAAGATAACAGGCTATGCTGATAGTTCACTAGTGGAGAGTACTGTTTTGGGAGGGATAGGCATGCCAGTTTGGCTATCGCTTGCTTTTGGTGATTTTTCGGTAAAAATTATTATGAGCCTGTTTATGTTGATTCCTTATGGAACAATTCTTAATATTGTAAAGCTTCCTCTTTATCAAAGTCCTTCAAAGGATGATTCTTCTTTTGTTTGTAACAAATAATGGTCTTTGTTCTTTTGTTTGGCTAAAGAAGAGGGGAGGGGAGTTCTGTCCTCTAAGGGCAGAGTTTAAGCGGATTTATAAGAGGTATTTTGATTCTTTTCTCAAGTTGTATTTATCCATACATCATCTATGCTTACGATGTGTAAGGAAATGGTTTTGACTGATTCAGTATGGGATAAGAACATCTTATCAGCATTAAAAACAGATAATAAAGCTCTTATAAAGGATCAAAAATGTTTTGTTAAGAGTTGTGATGTCTTACTTATGATTATTTGAGCTATAAGAAACTTGGTTCTTATAAAGGAAAAAACATTTCGATATACATTTGGGTAGTATATAAATAGAAAAATAAATACCAATGGTATCAAGTCTTTTTTGACAGTTTTAAAATTTGGTTATACTGATATTTATCATTATTTTAGTAACAAATGTTTGTGCAGATATGTTAATGAATTTACAATTTGTTATAATGCGATCTCTGTAGAATTTGGCAAACGCTTCGAGTGTTTATTTTAGATAATTGTAGGTTAGAAATGCGATACTTGGAGCTGATAGTATGAATAAAATGATAAATCAAACTGATCATACAGAGGCTTTATTTGATAATTTTGTATTAACTTCCTTGAAAAAACAGAGAGAGACTAGGGAGTTGCCTATTGTAAAATCACCTCTTCGTTATCCGGGAGGGAAAAGTCGTGCTGTTCCTATGATTATTAATAACTATATAAGGAAACAGAAAACTTTATGTTCTCCTTTTGTGGGAGGCGGTTCAATTGAATTAACCTTAGCAAAAAGAGGAACAAGGGTTTATGCTTATGATGCTTTTAAGCCGCTTGTTATTTTTTGGCAGATGCTTTTGAAAGATGCTTCAGCTCTTGCAGAAAAAGTGAGAGAATATGAAGATATGACTCCCGTAATGTTTTATAATCTCCAAAAAACTTTTGGGAATATTAAAAATCAATTAGAGATTGCTGCCGTTTTTTTTGTTCTTAATCGTTCTTCTTTTTCCGGAACGACACTTTCTGGTGGTATGTCTCCAGGACATCCCCGATTCAATTATCGTTCTATTGAACGGCTTAAAGATTTTAAGATTGAAAACTTCATAGTGGAACACAGAGATTTTACAGAAAGTATTCCTAAACACTCTAACGATTTTCTTTATTGTGATCCTCCGTACCTTATTAATCAAAAACTTTACGGTCACAAAGGCGATAAACATAATTCTTTTGATCATCAAGCTCTTGCTGAACTTTTGAGAAAGCGTCAAGGATGGGTTTTATCTTATAATGATTGTGTGGAAGTTAGAGAACTTTATAAAGGATATACAATACTTAATCCTGAATGGACTTACGGTATGGGAAACAATAAAAAATCAAATGAACTCGTAATTTTGAGTAAGGATCTTTAGGAAATTGCATGAATCAGGTAGAAAATGGAAAAGCCTTTGAATATGCTTTGGCTATGGGTTTTAAAAAAGCAACAAAGGCTTCTATAGAGTTTAATTCGTCTTTTCAAATAGCGGAGTATTTTTATAATTTATTTAATGATACTGAAAAAAGGCTTTTAAATCTTGCTTCTATTGAAGCAGCCGTTTTTTTACAGTTACATGATAAAAATATTAGAAACACGAAAACTATTGTTCTTCAGGAAGATTTTGTTGGGATCAAAGGAGATGTCCGTGATATTATTTTAAAAGTTCCTGAAAATCCTATTGGTATTTCTGCAAAACATAATCATAGCGCTATCAAACATCCTCGCCTTTCCAGTAAAATAGATTTTGGTAAAGAATGGACAGGTTATTCTTGTAGCAGCGTTTATTTCAATGAAGTTAGGCCTGTTTTTGATTATTTAGCAGAGCTTAGAGATAAGAAGATGTTCTTTAGAGATATAGAGGATAAAGACAGCAGAGTTTATCTTCCAATCCTAGAAGCTTTTTCTAAAGAACTTCAAAGGCTTTGTTTAGATTATCAAGATAAATTTGTGAAGCTATTGTTTCAGTATGTTATAGGTTCTTATGATTTTTATAAGATTATGATAGATACAAGATCTAAACAAAAACGGGTTATTATTCAGTCTTTTAATTTGAATGGCACTCTAGGATATGGTCGTAAATGGAAAATTCCAAGCAAAAATTTATCCGTTTCACTAAAACCAGAAAGTAAAAACAAACTCATTATAATTTTTGAAGATGGTTGGAGCATTTCTTTTAGGATTCATAATGCATCCAGTAAAGTAGAAGCTTCCTTAAAGTTCGATATTCAATTTGTGGGATTATCTTCTCAGGTTGTTAGTCATCAAATTCCGATGGTTTAATGATAGAGATAATTTTTTAAAATGTAATCGTTGCTGATTCAAGGCAGGTTTATTTCTTATGAATATGAGTTCTTTTATCACTAAAAAGTATTTCTAATTGTTTTGTTATGGCGTCGGCGAGTTCTTCAGCATTCATAATTGTTACAGCACGTTGATAATAACGTGTGACGTCATGACCAATTCCAATGGCAATGAGTTCGATAGGGGAGTGTGTTTGGATTTCTTGAATCACTGCGCGTAAGTGTTTTTCTAAATAATTGCTGGAGTTGACCGATAGTGTCGAATCGTCAACAGGAGCACCATCAGAAATGACCATGAGGATGCGACGTTGTTCACGCCGTGATAAAAGGCGTTGATGAGCCCAAATCAAAGCTTCTCCGTCGATATTTTCTTTTAATAATCCTTCTTGCATCATCAAACCTAAATTGCGTCGTGCGCGACGCCATGGGGTATCAGCACTTTTATAGATGATATGGCATAAATCATTGAGGCGTCCAGGATTATGGAGTTTGTTTTGGGTAAGCCATTGTTCGCGCGATTTGCCCCCTTTCCAAGTTTTGGTGGTAAAACCTAAAATTTCAACTTTGACACCACAACGTTCAAGAGTTTGTGCCAAAATATCAGCACAACTTGCAGCAACGCTAATGGGGCGTCCGCGCATTGAGCCAGAATTATCAATGAGGAGTGAAACAACTGTGTCCCGAAATTGGGTGTTGCTTTCCATTTTAAAAGAAAGGGGTTGCATGGGGTCAATAATTAGACGTGGAAGCCGTGTTGTATCAAGATATCCTTCTTCAAGGTCAAAGTTCCAGTTGCGATTTTGTTGCGCCATCAAGCGGCGCTGGAGACGGTTTGCTAAACGTCCAACGATGTTTTGCAGATGATTGATTTGCTTATCAAGATAATGGCGTAAGTGATCTAACTCGTTTTCAGAACAAAAATCTGTTGCTTCCAAAATTTCATCAAATTGACGGGTGAAGATTTTATAATTGCCAAGTCTTTGCATTTGTTCCGAATCAGAAAAAAGGTGTTTGGGTTTGCTCGGCTTTTCTTGCCAAGGTCCATTTTTTTGCTCGCCGTCAGCTTGATCATTGTTGTTTGATTGTGTCGCTTGTGTTTTTCCATCATCTTGCACATCACTTTCTTGTTCAGTGCTGGTTTGTTCTTCACTTTGAGCGTGTTTTTTGTTTTTACTCTCTTCTTCTCTTTGGTCTTGAGGTTCACACGCATTTTTTAATTTTTTATTGTTTTCACTGTTAGAAGCTTCAGCTTGTTGCACTGTCATTTTGAGTGTAACAAGCATTTGGCGAACAATCTGTGCAAAAGCTTGTTGGTTGTAAATATGATGTGGGAGTTCATTGAGTTGTGATGCTGCTTTTTGTTCGAGTTCTTGACGCCACAATTCTAAAACAGGACCCGCTTCTCTTGGAGCTGCGCGCTTTGTTATTTTTTCACGCAATAAAAGTGCAATCGCTTCTTGGATGGGGGCTTCACTTTGGTTGCTAATCTTATGATAATGGGCTCTTTTGTATTTATCGGCGAGCATGACATCAAGATTTTTTGCAAGTCCCTCCATGGCTAAAGTACCAATTGCTTCAATACGTGTTTGTTCGAGGGCATCAAAGATAGCACGTGCTTCTGATTCTGGTGGAGAAAATTGCATGTGAATGCGGTTGTCATGCCATGCTTTGCGCAGAGCCATGGAATCACCTAGTCCGCGGGTAATAGTGATGTCTTTATTCGTTGCGTATTGAGGTAATTCTGGTAAACGCGCGCAACTTTCGCTTAAAGATGGTCGGTTATGACTAAAGGAAACTTCAAGGTTGTTTGTGCCTGCAATTGCACGCATACAGGTGGAAAGTGCTTTTTTAAAAGCTTCAGCATTAAGAGTGTTGTTGGAAGAGTTCTTTGCCAGATTTTTGTTGTCGCCAATATCGGTAGCCATGAGTGACAGATTCCTTAAGGCGAAACACCATGAATGAGTGATTCGGGAAGCTCTTGTCCAAAGGCGCGTTGATAAAATTCTGCAACAGTGGCACGTTCGAGTTCATCACATTTATTGAGAAAGGTTAATCGGAAGGCAAAGCCGACATCTTGAAAAATTGTTGTGTTTTCTGCCCAAGTAATGACGGTACGTGGACTCATGACAGTTGAAAGATCTCCATTGATAAAAGATTGGCGTACCATATCAGCAACATGAACCATTTGTGAAATTGTCTTTTTTCCCTCAGCCGTTTGAAAAGATTTGACCTTTGAATAAATGATATTAACCTCTTTATCATGGGGTAAATAATTGAGTATCGTAACAATAGACCAGCGGTCCATTTGAGCTTGATTGATCTGTTGGGTACCATGATAGAGACCGGTTGTATCACCAAGACCAATGGTGTTTGCCGTTGCAAAAAGACGAAATGCTGGATGGGGAGAGATGACACGGCTTTGATCAAGTAAGCTTAGTTTTCCAGAGGTTTCAAGAACGCGTTGGATAACAAACATAACATCGGGACGCCCCGCATCATATTCGTCGAAAACAAGAGCAATATTATTTTGATAAGCCCATGGCAAAATGCCCTCTTTAAATTCTGTGATTTGTAAGCCATCTTTTAAAACGATAGCATCTTTTCCTACAAGATCGATACGACTTACATGACTATCAAGATTAATGCGAAGACAAGGCCAGTTAAGACGTGCAGCAACTTGTTCAATATGCGTTGATTTCCCTGTACCGTGATAGCCAGAAACCATTACACGGCGGTTAAAGGTAAAACCTGCGAGAATCGCTAAAGTTGTTTGCTGATCAAAAAGATAATCAGGATCGATATCAGGAACATGGGGATTTTTTGTGCTAAAAGCAGGGACTTTCAGATCTGTTTCAATATGAAATAGATCGCGAGCACAAAGTGTAATATCGGGCAAATTTTCAACGGTAAGATTTGTCATTATGTTTCTGGAAGGGAGAGGACGCTATTTATTCATTAGAAACGATACAAGAGTTAAAGTATTTATGCAATGCTCTATAATGAGAGCCTTAGATATTGAAGAAAGATTTTTTTACGTATTCTATAATGTTTTGCAAAAAAAGTAACATTTTGCGCAAATAATGATGGTCTAAATGAAAATAGACTCATATAAGCGTATGTTTTCAGCACAAACCAGACTTTTTTAGCAAATTGTAAGCATGTAAAACATCACGAAAGCGCTCTTCTGAAGCACGATTACCACCATTGGAATCAGGATGGTGCTTTTTTACCAACTCTTTATATTTCATTTTGATGTCTTCTGCTGAAGCGTTTGCCTGTAGTCCCAGTGTATCAAAAGCTTTTGCTTCTAAGGGCTTTAATTTTCGTGAGAACTTATTGCTTGAATGCTGCCCAGTAAAAAGCGTGAAGGGATCGCGCATGCGATTTTGATAGGCAGCTGTTCCAGAGCGAATCTTTGCATAATTAGCGGCTGTTTTTTTCGATGTACCATTGCTCAGATCTGTAGGCCATGTCGGACGATGTCCTGTGAGAGCATCCTTTTGAAATTTTGCGATATCTTTATTGCTAAGACCAGAGAAGTAATTAAAATTTTTATTATAGGCGCGTACGTGTTCAATACAAAAATATAAATATTGTCCTTCGTGATTTCGACCTGCTGGTGCTTTATGGGACCCTGTTTTTTCACAACCTTCCCACTGACACTGTTGTGCTTCTGGCTCAGCTTTTTGTTTTTTATTTGAGCTTATGCGAATTGAATCGAATAATTTAGATGTTATTGTCATATTATTGGTTTATGCAAAATTGATTAATTTTACAAGAATTGACTTTTGAAAAATTTGTTTTCACACTTATTCTATTATGAAAAAGGTGTATTTTTGCACGTTCATTTTGTTTGAGGAATGAAAAATGTTTATAGAAACAATAATTCAGAGAAAGCTTCAGGATGCTTTTCATCCGCAAAAGCTTGAAGTGATTAACGAAAGTCATCTTCATGAGGGGCATCCTCATAATGAACATGCTTTTGATGGTAAAGGAGAAACACATTTTCGAGTGAAAATTTTATCTTCTTCTTTTTCTAATATGACACGCGTAGAAATACATCGAGCGATTTATAAAGTTTTACAAGAAGAGTTAGCTACTTGTGTTCATGCTTTGGCACTTGAGGTTGAAACACTCTAATTTTTTGATGAGACGTTTTTAGGAACGGGGATGGGCCTTTTGATAGATTTTTAACAAATGGTCTGTATCGACGTGGGTATAGATTTGTGTGGTGGAAAGACTAGCGTGCCCAAGAAGCTCTTGAATCGTGCGCAAATCTCCCCCCCGTGATAAAAGATGGGTGGCAAAAGAATGGCGCAGTGTATGAGGCGTTGCAGTTTCTGGTAAACCAAGGCTTGCTCGTAAGTTGCGTACAGTTTTCTGAATAATGGCGGGCTGTAGGGGACCGCCTCGCGCCCCGCGAAATATGGGTTGGTTATCCAATAAAGGATATGGGCAACATTTGAGATAATTTTGTACAGCTTCGTAAACAATTTTGATGAGAGGAACAAGGCGTGTTTTGCCGCCTTTTCCTGTTATAAATAAACTTGTTTTTTCAGGATCAGAAAATTGTTCTGGTGTGAGGCTTAAGGCTTCTGATATTCGCATTCCACAGCCATAGAGAAGCATGAGGACAGCCGCATTACGAGCGCTAATCCAAGGTTCATTTTCTAGCTGGTTTTCTTGTTTGACTATGTGAAGTGCTGATTTTATCGCTAAAGGTTTTGGGAGCAATTTGGGGTGTTTGGGGCTTCGGATAAGTTGAGCCGCCGGAACATTGACGATTCCTTCACGTGATAAGTATTTGAAAAAAGAACGGATGCCTGCTACTCCGCGGCTTAAAGAGCGCGCACTTACATTGTTTGTACGCCGATAAGCAAGATAAGCACGCAAGTCACTGATGCGTAAATGAGCAAGATCTGTAAGGGTTGGTGTATGATTTAAGTGCTGACAGAGAAAAGACAAAAATTGCCGCGTATCACGTTCATAGGCCTGCACTGTTTGTGCTGACATACGACGTGTTTGGGTAAGACACTCTAACCAATTTTTCCTTGCGTTTAAAATTGCATGGTCTGCTGGAATGAGAGGAATATTTTCATCTTTTCTCTTGTCGTTTTTGATGGGCATTATCTAGTTGAGAGTTTCTTTCTTTTTAGATTTTTCATCGTTAGAATGACCATTCTTGTTTTGCGGTTGCTCTTCACGATTGATAAGTTGCTTTTCACCTTTGAGAGAGAGTATTTTCACAAGATTGTGTGTTGACATCAAATGCGCAAAAATTAATCCTAAAAAGCCATTTTTATGAAGTTTGGCAAGTTGACTTGCTGATAATTTATTCAATTTTTCTTCATCAACAACCCAAAAATGTTCCAATTGCGCTGAGAGACCTTTATCGTTTTTCACATTGATGGATTTTTGGCTTAGAAGATCCATTTCTACAAGAGCATCAATAAACTCAGAGGTTTTCTCCATAGCGATTTTAAAACTTTCAAGAAAGCGAATACGTTCTTCCATAAAAGGAGAAATAGAGCCATCGGAATTAAAAAGTTCTGTTCCTGCAACTTCATTAAACATACCGGACTGTTGATCAAAGCACACAGAAAGTTCTTTTTCATTGCTAATTTGTGCCAAAACAAAAGGATAGCGACGGACAAAAGCAGGAACATAAGTATTGTTTTTCCAACTTTTATCAGAAGCGATATAGTCATTTTCGTCATTAGAAAGACCGACAAGAGCTGCGGATGTGTAGTGCCGTTTTTTTTGTTCATCTTCGGCGCACATAAATAAAATAGGATAGTCTAGTGCTGCTTGAAAATATTCAGTACTTGCTAAAGGAACCCAATGAGTATCCTTGGCAAAAGACATATCATTTGGAGGAGCAAATTTTAGATTTTTATGGGAAATTTTGTTGATTGGTGTGATATCTTTGTAAAATAGCATAATATTTGCCATAAGACTTTCTCCTTTATTAATTTGTTTTTGTTACCAAGAAAGGTCTTTTAGAAGATTGTCTCATATGGCAACAAGATTGAATAGAAAACTATAAGATTGAAGGGTTCATTTTTGAGAGATAATATTTTTGCATGAAGTATAATAAAGAAAAGCTTAAAAATAAAGTCTATCTTGCCATTATTGGTATGCCTCATGGTATAAAAGGAGATGTTTTTGTTAAAATTCTAAGTGCTGAGCCACAGCGTTTCAAGTTTTACAGCACTCTTTATGATGATATGGGGCGTTCTTATGAAATTGTAACTCTTCGCATACAAAAAAATAAGGCGATTGTACGTTTTAAAGGGGTAGAAAATCGTAATGCGGCTGAGTCTTTAAAAGGTATTCGCCTTTATGTGACGCGCGATCAATTAATTGATGATTTGATGGAGGATGAGTTTTATCAAGTCGATTTAATAGGCTTGTGTGTCCAAGATTGTGGGGGAAAAATCTTAGGTGAAGTGTGTGGTTTTTTTAATTTCGGGGCTGGTGATTTGCTTGAAATACGTTTGAATACAGGTAAAAGAGTTCTTATTCCCTTTAGTAAGGCGGCGGTACCAGAAATTTGTATGGATTCTGGTTTTCTTGTTGTTGATCCCATGGCCGCTGGTTTAATTGATGGGGGAGACAATGATAAAAAGGAAATAGCTTGAATCTAAAAATAAAGATGAAGGTAAAAAACAACAGATGAATTTCGTCAATAAAAAGTGGAATGTGTGAAAATATTAAAAATGCTCTTTTGAGCAGATATTGTAAGCACTTTATCTCGAAATAGTCCTGAATTTTTAAAGTCTTTTTTAGTGCAAGTATTTAGAAGGATCGTATTGAATATGGCGCAGATCAAGGAGACTCAAATTAACGCTATAGCGTTAAAAGTCTTGTTTGTGCTATTTTTGCTATTAAGAGTCTGTTTAAGAAAATAAGGATAAGAAATAAAATGAAGTTTCAGGCGCGCGTTTTAACCCTTTATCCTGAAATGTTTCCTGGTTTTTTAGGGTATTCTTTAGCAGGGCAAGCTTTAGAGCGTGGAATTTGGTCACTGGAGACGGTACAGATTAGGGATTTTGCTTTAGACAAACACCATAGCGTTGATGATAAACCTGCTGGTGGGGGAGCTGGTATGGTAATGCGGGCGGATGTATTGGCGGCTGCTCTTGATTGCTGTCCACAGGATTCGCCAAGATTGTTGATGAGTCCACGTGGGCGTCCTTTTGATCAAGTTTACGCGCATAGCTTGGCTCGTGATACAGGTGTGACGTTAGTTTGTGGACGTTTTGAAGGGGTTGATGAGCGAGTCATAGAGGCACGAGAATTAGAAGAAGTCTCTATTGGTGATTATATTCTTTCAGGGGGTGAAACAGCCGCATTGGTTATCTTAGATGCTATTATACGTCTTCTGCCTGGAGTGATGGGGAATGCAGCTTCTGCAAGGTGTGAAAGTTTTGAAAATGGCTTACTGGAACATCCGCAATATACACGCCCTTCTCTTTTCGAAGGGCGCGGTATTCCGCCTGTATTGCTCTCAGGTCATCACAAAGCGATCGCAGATTGGCGTCAAAGCCAAGCCGAATTGTTAACACGTCAACGTCGCCCTGATCTTTATGCGCGTTATGATAAAAATCATCAGAAAACTTGATTCATATGATAAGGTGGTGTATTGCATGGCTCTCTTTTTAGAGAGTTTTTTATAAAATGTTTTCTGTAGTTCCAAAATTAAAATGAAGGAATGGTGTATTCGCTCCTGTGTAAGACATAGCCTAAAGAGCTCCTTATTCTTAATAAAGGCTTTTTTGGTAAGAGTTGAGCGCTCTGACTGTTCGATAAAGAACATGAAGGATAAAAGAAATGAATATTATCGCACAGCTTGAAGCTGAACAATGTGCAAAAATTGAAGAAAAGCGCCAATTTCCAGCATTTCAGCCAGGAGATACAGTCCGTGTTATGGTGCGTGTGACGGAAGGTACGCGGACGCGTATTCAGGCTTATGAAGGTGTTTGTATTGCGCGTTCAGGCGGTGGGTTGAATGAGACATTTACAGTACGCAAGATTTCTTATGGTGAAGGGGTGGAACGGGTATTTCCTGTTTATTCTCCTTTGATTGAAGGTGTTGAGCTGGTGCGCCGTGGTAAAGTGCGCCGTGCAAAACTCTATTATCTGCGTGGCTTGAGAGGTAAAGCTGCGCGTATCGCTGAAAAGAGAGATTATCGGAAAAAAGCTGAAAAGGTTGTTGAGAAAGTAGAAGCAGCAGCCGTAAGCACAGATGTTGAAAAGCAAGTTTCTGAGTAAAGATTATATCGGCTAAACTTTATGCAAAAGCGGCTTTTATGCCGCTTATTTGTGTCTTTCTTGATTCGTTTTGCCTTTTACAAAGGCTTGGAGGGGACATAAAAATGTTTAATCTATCAATTTTTCCTCTTTTTATTCTTAATCATGGGTGCAATTTAAGAGACCATTGCATATATCGTGGATACTCAAAAGGATAAGTTTAATCTGAAAAAATGTCTGTTTATATTTGGAAAAGATTTTAGACCTTTGACGTGAAGATAAAAATGTATTAGATTAAGGCGAGTTTTGCGGATCATATCCGGGGAGTAATCGGTTTTTTTATGCGTGACCTTTAATCCGTTATTTGAGACAACCGACCTGTAATATCGGTATCTTGAGATGCCAAACAAGTAAAAACGAGAGAGTATGTTTAGTCGTTTTGCGCGAACTTTCTCGTTCATTGCGGTTGCAAAAACCAGGTCAGGATATTTTATGATAGAGACAACTAGGATAAAAGAGCGCCCTCGTTCCCCTCATATAAGTATTTATCGTTGGACAATTACTATGGCCATGTCCATTGCACACCGCATTACGGGTATGGCACTTTATGTTGGAACGGTTTTTCTTGCTGTTTGGTTAATTGCTATTGCGTGTGGCGAGGAGACATTTAGAACAGTTTACGAAATTTATAGTTCTTGGTTTGGATTGTGTATTTTGTTTCTTTATACTTTGGCAGGGGTTCATCACATGGTTGGTGGTGTTCGCCACATTGTTTGGGATCTGAAGCCTTGCCTTTTGGCAAAAGAAAAAGCAACAGTCACTGCTTGGGCGACAGTTTTTATTTCTCTTATTGTTACTTTTGCGATTTGGATTATTGGATATACCGTTGTTTAGCTGGGGGTGAAAAGAGACATGAAAAAAGATTTTCGAACGGAACTTGGAAAAGTACGGGGGCGTGGCAGTGCTCATGAAGGAACAGAGCATTTTTGGCTAGAACGTTTGACGGGGTTTATCAATCTACCACTTTTGATATTTTTTATTGTTCTTATTCTTTCGCTTGTGGGCAAGGATTATAGTATTGTGCGTGCACGGCTTGCACATCCTATTGTTGCTATTTTGATGGGATTGATGACTTTTTCGGTCCTTTATCATATGAAACTTGGTATGCAGGTGGTGATTGAAGATTATATTCCACGTGAAGGTTTTCGGATATTCTTTTTGACGTTAAATATTTTATTTTGTTTTCTCATAGGTGGTATCATTATTTTTTCTCTTTTGAAAATTGCATTAGGGGGTTAAACAAGTATGGCGGGTACAGGATCATCTCTGGGCGCTAAAGCAGGTAACGCCCCTTATCGCACTGTAGATCATAAATTTGATGTTGTTGTTGTTGGGGCAGGTGGTGCAGGATTACGTGCGACACTGGGTATGGCAGAACAAGGATTAAAGACAGCTTGTATTACGAAGGTTTTTCCAACGCGCTCACATACGGTTGCAGCACAAGGGGGAATTGCTGCATCGCTTTCAAATATGGGACCTGACAATTGGCAGTGGCATTTATATGATACCGTGAAAGGTTCTGATTGGTTGGGCGATACCGATGCAATGGAATATTTGGTGCGTAATGCTCCTGCTGCTGTGTATGAATTAGAACATTATGGCGTTCCTTTTTCGCGAACGCAAGAAGGCAAAATTTATCAGCGTCCTTTTGGTGGACATACGACACAATTTGGTGAAGGTCCACCTGTTCAGCGTACTTGCGCAGCAGCTGACCGTACAGGCCATGCCATTTTGCATACGCTTTATGGACAAAGCTTAAAGCATAATGCGCAATTTTTTATTGAATATTTTGCACTCGATCTCATCATGACGGATGGGGTTTGTACGGGGGTTGTGGCATGGAATCTCGATGATGGTACAATACATCGTTTTTCTGCCAAAATGGTTGTTCTTGCAACCGGTGGTTATGGACGCGCTTATTTTTCTGCGACATCGGCGCATACCTGTACGGGTGATGGTGGTGGAATGATCGCACGTGCTGGATTGCCACTTCAGGATATGGAGTTTGTGCAATTCCATCCGACAGGGATTTACGGTTCTGGCTGCTTAATTACAGAAGGAGCTCGTGGTGAAGGAGGCTATTTAATCAATTCTGAAGGTGAACGCTTTATGGAGCGTTATGCACCTTCCTTTAAGGATTTGGCTTCACGTGACTTGGTTTCGCGTTGTATCACACTTGAAATTCGTGAAGGGCGTGGCGTTGGACCTAAGAAGGATCATATTCATTTGGTTCTCAATCATATTGATCCTGCAATCTTGCATGAGCGTTTACCAGGGATTTCAGAATCAGCACGGATTTTTGCAGGGGTGGATGTAACAAAAGAGCCTATCCCCATCTTGCCAACGGTTCATTATAATATGGGTGGGATTCCTACCAATTACTACGGGGAAGTTCTCAATCCAACGGCTGATTCGCCTGATCGTATTCAACCAGGGCTGATGGCGGTAGGAGAAGCAGGATGTGCTTCTGTTCATGGTGCTAATCGCTTGGGGTCAAATTCATTAATTGATCTTGTGGTGTTTGGTCGTGCTGCTGCCATTCGCGCGGGTGAAGTTATTGATCGGAATGCAGAAATTCCACCCATCAATGAAGAAGCTGTTGACGAAATTATAGCGCGTTTTGATCGTTTACGTTTTGCACAAGGGGCAATACCAACAGCTGTATTGCGTGAAAAAATGCAACGCACGATGCAAGAAGATGCAGCAGTTTTCCGTACAGAAGATTCTTTGAAACAGGGATGTCAACGGATGAATAAAATCTGGGGGGAATTGTCGGATCTCAAAGTCACAGATCGTTCTCTGATATGGAATTCTGATTTGGTTGAAACATTAGAGCTTGAAAATCTTATGGCGAATGCAATCATGACTGTTCATTCTGCCGAAGCACGTTCAGAAAGCCGTGGCGCTCACGCTCGTGAAGATTATCCAGAGCGTGATGATAAAAACTGGCGTAAACATACGATTTCACATTTGTCAAAAGAGGGTAAGGTGACATTATTATATCGACCTGTCCATGTGGACCCGTTAACATCTGAAGCTGATGGTGGGATCGATTTAAAGCGCATTGCACCTAAAAAACGGGTTTATTAAGGGGAGAATGAAATATGGTACAAATTAAGCTTCCCAAAAATTCTCAAGTAAAACCGGGAAAGGTTTGGCCTAAACCTGAAGGTGCTACAAAGCTGACGGAATTTCACGTGTATCGTTGGTCGCCTGATGATGAAGAAAATCCTCATTTAGATACTTATTATGTGGATCGTTCTGCTTGTGGTCCTATGATTCTTGATGGGCTTTTGTTTATTAAAAACCATATTGATCCAACTTTGACACTTCGTCGATCATGCCGTGAAGGCATCTGTGGTTCATGTGCGATGAATATTGATGGAACCAATACATTAGCTTGTACCAAAGGGATGGATGATGTAAAACATCCCATTAAGGTCTATCCGTTGCCTTCCATGCCGGTTGTTAAAGATTTGGTTCCTGATTTAAAGCGTTTTTATGCACAACACCGAGTCATTGAGCCTTGGTTGCAAACAGTTTCTCCTGAACCTGCAAAAGAATGGTTACAAAGTCATTCCGATCGCCAAAAAATCGATGGCCTTTATGAATGTATTTTGTGTGCGTGTTGTCAGACTTCATGTCCAAGTTATTGGTGGAACGGTGATCGTTATTTGGGGCCCGCTGTTTTGCTTCAAGCTTATCGCTGGATTGCGGATTCACGTGATGAGATGTGTGGTGAACGTCTTGATAATTTAGAAGATCCTTTCCGCCTTTATCGTTGCCATACGATTATGAATTGTGCGCAAACTTGTCCAAAGGGATTAAATCCAGCGAAAGCGATTGCTGAAATTAAAAAACTTATGGTTGAACGCCGCCTTTGAAAATTTACTGATTGATCAAAATAAAGCGCAAGGTGGGAAATTGTATCTCCTTTTAGCAATTAAATCTCTAAAAGAGATCGGCTGCTTATGGGAGCGCAGTAGCTATAATCATTCTAAAAGTGAAGTAATCCCTAAAAAATTAAGCAATCCTTGCAATGGCTGAGTAGAAAACTCATAGTTGAATATTATCTTTGAAAATTGACCGATTAACGAACAGTAAAAAGAAAAATAGAAAATTGTGCGTGTTTTTGTGCCTCTTTGAGGCTTAATCTCTAAAAATTTATTGGCTTCTATGAGGCGGTTAGTATAGTTATTATTGCCTTTAAAAAGGCATTAGTCTTTCGAGTAAACTATACTTTAAATAGCGTTCTATGTAAAAACAATAAAATCAATATGCCATGTGTTTTTATTTTTATTAAATTCGCATCATAATTTACACTTTGATGCAGATTCAAGTAATCATTTTTTATAAAAATGATTACTCTGTATAAATATAGAACAAAAAATAAATGCTGATACAAATATTATAACGCATGTAAATTATTCATATGAAATACAAAGAAGTGATCATTATGACAGTTTGTCATTTTACGATAAGTTTATTATAATATCAAAAACATTGCGAATATTCAGGGATTAGGAATTTTTGATAACATCATTTATATATTTAAAGGTCATATTTTTTATTTTAAAGATTGGATTGTTAATAGCATTAAAAAACAAAATTTATAGTTCTTAAAAAATGGAGAACGTAAAATCCCTATCTATTGTAGAGATAGATCATACAGTTCAGGGGGAAGTAATTTAAAATTATTGTAACGTCATAGATTTAAATTCATTAAAGAGCAAATAAGGCGTTTTTAAAAAATATCAAATTTATAGTTTTTTCCAAAAATTTAGAAAACGCTAGTGAGAATTCTAAGAACACGTGTTGCGAATGTGGAATAGGGATGTTTATAGGTTCGTTTGAGTTGAATGAATTCAATCATCAAAGAAAACATGTTGTGTTTTTATGAGTTTCATAGGTTTTGATTTTATATGTTTTTATCTATAAAAAATAGAGATTTCTAGGTTTAGGTCTTATTTATTATGTTAGGGGATTTCATTTTTTCTTGTATGTATGCTTAAGAAAGTTATTTAAGCAGTAAAAGTGTTTTTTATTTTATTTTTTAGCATAAAAGATATTTCTTAACATGAAAGAGAGGTGTCCAAGTATTAACGGTATAATCAGCCATTGTTTTGGTATTTATTCTGTTGTGCTGTAAAACACTATCTTATTTAGGATGTGGTAATTAAAGTGGTTAGAAGGTGAAATCTGCTAGGCGAGGGGGCGGATTGTTTGCAGATTAGTTTGCGTGTTAAGAGGCTTCGTCCTTTGAGGTGTGGTAGGTGGAGTCTGTTAGCCTATTACGTAAACTAGAGCGAAATCTACGTGGACAGGTTTTTAACCTAACCTCTCTTATATATTGTGATAGGAAACTCACATTAATAAGGACTACGGCCGGTTACAGAAAATAGAAATCATTGCGAAAAAACAAGCGTGCTTGTTTTAAAATTTTTAATATTTGTGATCATAAGGGCATGCGAAATTTCCTGTAGTATCACGCAGCCCCTTCGTATTCTCGAGCCAATTGTCCACATATCCTCTTCAATCTGATCTTCACGAATTGATGCAAGAGATGGGTACGAACACCTGTAAGAATAAGCAAACGCAAAGCCAGTTGTATCATTATTGTTGCTTTGCAGAGTGTTTGATAAAAATCTGGAACATTTCTCCAATTCATTGCCGGTTTATTAATGACTTTATGGCGTTGTTTTTTTAAAAGAGCTTTTGCTGTTGCAGCTTTTACTTATCAGATGGGAGTTAAGAGTATTATGTATCTCTGTTGGCGCAATCTTTGAAAGTTGCTATACAGCCGCCTAATTTGAGGAGAATATGAAGCTGTAAAGGTGCAAACCAGTTTCCATTTTTAGCATCATTTTTAAATTCTGCTTTACGACTTTTAAAAGCATCTAGAGTAATGTCTTTTAAATAATAGAGATTACGCATTGCTTCACGCTTTTGTTTCTCTCGTTCTTTAATAAGATCAAAACCCTTATGTAAAACAGAACGCCCCGAACCAAATACACTTTGCTTGTCAATTTACACGCTTGTTTTTAAGAAACCTTTCTTTAAGGTGCCTAAGCTTATTTCACTACAGAGCTCGTGGATGGTATAATGGTAAAGCCCCGATGAATAATATAAAATTTATAGAGCATCTTCATTTTTACACTTCATAAAAGAGCAAGTTGGGCGCCATTAGATACTTTGCAAACTCCCAATATTGTGGCAATTTTGGGCATTTTGGATGGTTTATAAAAGGCATTTTTAGTGCTTTTTGTACAGTTTCATTCTATACGGCTTTATTTACTTATAATGTGCAAGAGACATGGTTTTGGTTAATAAACAGCTTTGAAATGAGAGAATCCTACGGCACTAAGATCTTTTATACAACACGCAAAATAATGAAAACTCTTTATAAGTCAATGTGACGTGGCTTAAGAAGAGTGATTGTAGATCTGTTCTTTTAGGAATTTTTGCTTTTTGTGGTGCAGAGAAGAGAGCAGGAATATTCAGAGTAGAGTTTACCTTATGTAGTCTATGGATATCATCTTTAGGAGAGGGACATAAGCCACGTGATATGGTTAGCAAAGCTTGCTTAAGAGAAATTTAGTTGTTTACGAACAACTGGAGGTTAAGAATCTTTCTTCGTCCGAAGAAGACGTTGATATACCACTATACTTTTTATTACCAAATAGAACGTGGTTTATGGATGCTAAATCGAAATGATAATTTATTTCGTATGAGGTTTTCCGTATTTGGAGATTGTTTGGTTAAAAAACATATTTATTAATCACTTGAAAATAGCGCTTAGAATTTTTAAACGATAAGTTTTGGTCTTGATGACGATAATTGTTTGTGATGATCGAAAGTATCTATTTTACGAAGCTTTCATTGATAGGCGAATCAAAATTTATTCTTTTCTTTTGTTTAAATATTTATTTTGCAGCTATTTTTTCTTTTTTGCATCAAAGATACTTTTTCAAAAGGTAAATGGAAAGAATGATCAAAGGCAAGAGAATAAAGAGAGCCTTATGTATAATTTGGTTTTCTCGTAGAGTTGTTGTCTATTAACTTTTTTCTTTTTTTCTTCATGAAGAGTGTAGAAAATCCATTGGAGAAGCAAAGAGAATAGGAAAAGTTAAAAAATAGCCGTAACAACTAGTTACGGCTATTTTTGTTTGCTTCATATTACCGAGAGAGGAAGCTCCCCTTAAGCGATTTTTGATTTAGCAAAAATCGGGTCGTAAAAGACTTCAGAGAGTTTTCTATCTTTAAAGAACAACACTACGTCAACTGTTGTATAGAGAACGATTTTTATCATTTCTAACTCGAGTTGCCGGCCAATTTCTGATCTTTTAATCAAGGTGGCACATCGCTCAAATGTCTGCAAAGCGCTGTTGGCATGCGTTGTTGTAATCGATCCGGGATGACCAGTGTTGAGCGAATTGAGATATTCCCATGCTTCATTGCCTCGCAATTCAGCGAGAAAAATTCTGTCAGGCGACTGACGCATACACGCATCTAGGCATTCTTCAGCTGAAACACGGCCTACATTGTTACCATAAATCATATGTACATGATTGGGATGATTGGGTAGAAAAAGCTCATGAACATCTTCAATTGTGATAATACGCTCCTCTACAGGGACCTTTTCAATTAAAGAGCGAGCAAATGTTGTTTTACCAGATCCTGTTTTGCCTGCAATAATAATGTTGCGTTTGTGAAGGACACATTCTTCCAAAAATTCAAGAATTTTTCCCTCACGTTTACTTTGTAAGAGTTGAACTTCAAATGGTTCCAACCGTGTGAAGTCCTGCCTCGATAACAAGTTATTGGCTTCTTTTGCTGAAGGCTTATTAAAACTTACATCAGAAAAATCGTCAAAAGCCCCTTCTTCTTTGAGTTCTTCTAACGTTTTAACTATGAGAGAATGTTTACGAATTACAAAGGAAAGAGCACCATCAACAACAGCTGGTGTTTGTATAATTGTACCACGTTGTCCTCCAGGCAAGAGCACATAATTAATACTTCTGGGAGCCATACCATTATAAACGATAATAGCTGTAATAAGCGTTTGCAAAAAAGTGGTTGTTAACTCTGGTACGCTATGTACTTGCCAACCCTTAAAGCTTTTCGTCCATACTTCACAGGGGCGGCAAATCGATAATTCAGTGATCGTGGGATCTTCTAAAAAACAATCAAGCGGTTGCAGAAGCTGAAAAACTGCTTGATCTTTTTGTATCGGGTTAACGTGTGACGAGACTGTAGACATCGCTGAAATCCAGATCACGAGCAACAAAAATATTTACTCGTTCGCCTTGGTTTTTGTAAAGTGTTGGTGTGATATTGATGGAATTCTGAAGAACATCGATTGCTATAGATTCAGCATTCTGAGCTCCTTTATTTTGTGAGTTATCTTTATTTTCTTTGCTGCTTTTACCAACTTTTCCTCTTACCCATTCTCCTAAATCACCGATAATGCTTACCATAATTGCACTACCAAATCGTTCCCAAAAATGTCTGTCAACCCAGCCACCAATACCCGCTTCACCCAGAGGACCTGTGCCTGGTGAGTCAAGATTGACAACAACACCAGAAGGCGTTTCAATGCGTAACCATTGCACAAACACGCGCGTTTGTCCTTGTTGTATGCCACTTTGGTAAAAACCAACGACTTTAGAACCACGGTCAAGCAAAACAACACGTCCACTCGTGGAATAAATATCGCGTGTTAAATGACACGTCGTCATTCCGGGTTGTGATGTAATGATTTTTGTTTCTAACGTACAATCTATTTGCGTTCCTTGTGTAATCAAAAAGTCACGGTTACGAAGTTGCATCGCATGTGATTGACCTAAACGCACGGGCTGAAGGTTATCAAATAATACGCCATTACCTCTATCATTATTCGATGCTTTATTATTTGTATCTGTAGATCCTTCGCTACCACCGTTGTTAAGGCTAGAACTGAGCATACGCTTGCGTGCTAATTCTTCAGAATCTTGGAGCATATGTGGAGGAATGGCTGTTTGAAGAAGTTTACTCAAGGCCGGTGGAATATCCAAGTTTGAATCTTCTATTTGTGTTGATTTTTCTGCTTCTTCTACAATCTTTGGCTCTTCTATAATCCGAGGGACATAGTTTGGTATAATTTGCTGTACTATTTGTTGTGGTTTTTCTTCCTCAACCTCCACGGTATTACGCATTTTAAAAGCTTTCCAAGTCAAGGCAATCGGTATCGCTACTATGACAATAAGTCCTACCATTAACAATGCACGGGTACCTGGAATTGTCGGACGACGTTCAGAACCTAGTTCCGACCCTCCATAGGCACCTTCAATATGTTTTTGCTCGACGTTGTCCAGTTTTGTACCTTTTCCCTCTCCTTCCTTATTGTCAAACATCATTTTCCTCCTTTATTGATACGATAAACCACCGAAGATACTGTCCCTGTTGTGTTTGGTACGCCATTGGGGTCATAGGCTTCATTAAAAACAGCTAGAGCGCGTTTACCAAGCCGTATGAGCCATTTAGGATTGACCTTATGAACGGCGATAATATCATTAGAACTGCCGATAACGGTGCGTGGTATTAAGCTTTCATTGCCTTCAGCATCTACGACATAAATCGATGGCATATCCATGTTAGCGGGAAATTTGAAGTAAGTAATACGCCCATTGTCCCAAGCATTTATCGGAGCAATATCTTGGTGACCGCTCATGGTATAACTGAGATTATAGCCGTTGACGCTTTGGTGAAAACCACGTTCAATCGCAAGGCGTCGATTGTTTTCTTCTGACTTTTCATCGTTTGAATCGGGATAATGGAAAGCCAATTCATATGTTGATCCCGCACGGTCATTCCGAAATTGTAGTCGGAATTTATAACTCCGTTTGTCGGTTACAACGATGAGATTGGTATTGGCAAGTTCTGCTTTTGGTTTAATAAAAATATGCCGCCCTTTATGAGCAAAGGCATAGGCTTCAGAATCGCCAAAGGCATGAGTTATGTACTGTTCACCTTCTTCAAGAATAATATGTGTTGCCACACCAAGAACTGTTTCAATTTGAACCACATCGGCTTCGTTATATGTTATATAGCGAATGCGGTGATCATATTGTGAATTTGATGGACTTTTGAGCGCCTGCACAGGTACCGTATAAAGAGAAGAAAACGAAGACAATAGAACAACGAACGCAAGTTTTTTCATAACAATCAATTCCTTAATCATTCAACAGTATTTCTGGGTCAGAACGGTAACTTGTTACTTGAAAACCAAGGGGGTTAAGCAATCGATCAGATGATTTCATGGGTGCACCAACATAGGTGTAACCAATTGTTGCAATTTGGTGCTGTTTTGGTCCAGTAGCAGCACCGTTGCTGTCAAGTTGCTGAGTCGTAAAACGTACAGTTGCTTGACCGAGTCCATTAGGCTGGATTGATCGTACTTTAACTGTGATACGTGCTTTGTTGGAAAGCACTTTGTCCCGTGCATTTTCTCCATCATAGATTTTATAATATTCTTGTTGAACAGATGCCGCACTTAAAAGTGCTGTTGTGTCATAGTTCAGTTGAATAGTATCGTAGTCGTAAGTTTCGCGGTTAAGCACATATTGGTTTAGCCAATATCTATCTACAACTTCGCCATAGCTTTCTTCGTGTTCACGCATGATTGAGATAACATCAACTGCGCCCGTCGTATTATCAACGCGCAATACTAAGGGAGTTGGAGCTGGTTGAGAAAATCCAATAACTCCACATATCATACCGAATAAGCCAAAAAGACCCACAGTACTCGCAACACGCCATGCCGTTCTGCGCGACCTTATAAATTCATTGATAAGATCACGTTCTAAGCCACGGCTTTCTTCATAATAACTTCTAAGTTGTTCGGCTTTCACTGGTTTTGCTTGTTTTGTTTTCATCTGTCTCCTCGCTTAATTTCGGCAGGGATTGTTTTATTAATAGGCACACGGTTCCTATCATTGGGCTGTTTTAGCTTTGGTGCTAATGCACAAGCCGATAAAAGGTTTGCAATCAAAATTACAAGAATGATATGTTTCATTTTGATATGACTCTTTTTTACTGTTATATACATTCTGATATTTGTTGTCATTATTATAATTTTGACACTAAAGTAAAGTGTATAGTTTACGATAATTTATCTTTTCTTAATTTCATTTTTTAATTTATGAAAATAGCTCAATTTCAGTGCGAATATTTTTCGCTGTAGGATTGGATATTCTTGTTATTTTATCATATGGATATTAAGGGCGTCTGTTACGGGAATCATTGCTTTTTATCTCATCTAGTTTCTATGTCTCCATAGATGTCCGAATGTAATGCCTTTTGCGAGAGAATTGGCCATGCTTGATAGTTTGAGTAACAGCATGATGGATATAATGGACAAGATGAGAGCTCCCCCAAACATGTATGCTACATTCTGGTCGTAACCGAGTTTCATATCGCGCAAATAGTTTACAAAGACATGCATCATCAGATCAAATACAGTGGCTAAGAGTAGAAAGAGGATTATATAATTGGCGACTTGGATTATCCATTGCTCGAAAAGGCGGTAGGTTGGTTGCCAGAGTAAAGCAATGATGAAGAGTGGTCCCAATCCTACGAGAAGTGTAATAGCGATTTTTGTCAGGAGCACGAGACCACCACCGATTGCTACTACGAGGCTTGTTGCCAGCAAGATGAGGATGCCTAAGAGACTGTAAAGCAATCCATTGGCTTCGAAGAAGACGGTTTCTTGGAAAAGACGGCCTGCATATTGAAATCCTTTGGTTGCTGCTTTGTCCAGTAAATTCATTAATTGTGTATCATCGAGTGGGTTTGTTATGAGTGCTTTTGATAACTCATAGGGCATTTGTGTTATTAAATTGGCAATTTCACTCTGATAAAGTCCTGTGGTAAGAGCTATTGAAGTAATAATACTTATCCGTAGGAAACGGTTTACGAATCCGGAGAGAGGCATATCTATAGCGCCACGGATGATGAGCCAACCATAGATGATGAAAGCGATTGTGATACCGATTGATACAAAGGGTGTAATTGTAGCTATTGTTTTTGAGGAAATGTCCGTGACATATGTTTTTGTTATCTGATCAATTTTATTGAAAAGTTGCGTGAACACTGTAAAGTCCATGGAATTCCTCTTTAACGAATTTTCAACTTTTTATCACCTTGGAACATAGATATATGCTAAACGCTTCGTTTTTATTTATACATACCTAAGTGTTTTCAGCACGATATCTTGACTTTGATAAAATCTTTGTGCCCCTCTGAATTGTTCGGATAGTACTGAACCTTCTACAGTGGCTTTTGTTTTTATCGTATGGTAGGCATCCCTTTTGCTTCATGGTTAAAAAATTTCATACTAAGTTCGCGTTTTTTCCTTTTGATAAGTGATTGCTCAGCGTCACGTAAATGCGCTACCATTTCCATCTTTATAAATTCATTTTGGATCATGGCTAACGAACCATCGATATGTGCTTGAAGATCTGCAGTATCTTTCAGGTCTTCTTTTGTTGGAAGTTCATCTAATAGATTTCTGAGGTATTGAAAACGATTTTCTACGTTTTCAAAAGTTTCTAAACTTACAGCTTTATCTTGTATCGATGCAAATTGTAAACGCTCAGAAATAGCTTTGCCCATTTGATCAAAAGTCCCAGAAATTTTGTTTTCGTCCTCTAATACCTTTTGATATGATTCCCTTGAAAGCTTATCTTTCTTATAGAGCGCTTCTGGCTCTTTGAGAAAAAAACTAGAAAAGTCTATTTTCTGAGGTCCAGTTTTCTGACTCTTTGTTATAGCTTGATAGGTTTTTTCTGTTTGCGAAATTTGTTCTTTTTTCAACTCAAGCTGTTTTTTTAAGAGCTCAATAATTTCTCCTTTTTTTAATAGATTAATAAGCTCCAGATATTCTGCAGGTGGAGTAGGTGGTGTCGGTGGAGCTGGAAGAGCAGGTGGTGGTGGAGAGGGATTCTTTATTGTCTTATGATCTACAGTCTTCGGAATACATACCGTCTTAAAAGTTCTGGAGCTCCAGTAACAATCATTAGCGAGAGCTGACGTTCCAAAAATTATACTGATCGCTATAATGATAATTATCTTTTTCATCTGTCTCCTCGCTTGATTTCGGCAGGGATTGTTTTATTAATAGGCACACGGTTCCTATCATTGGGCTGTTTTAGCTTTGGTGCTAATGCACAAGCC